>DXCD01000106.1 GCA_019116185.1 Candidatus Mediterraneibacter stercorigallinarum | reverse complement strand
AAGCGCCTTTTTTTCTGCTTTCTCTCTTTCGTAAGGATAAGCCGATTTTCACCACTTTTATATATGAACTGTGCGAAGCGAATGATGCCAATCTGTTGTTTCTTGATGACTTTTCTCCAGAGATTTCTGTGTGTGCAATTTCATCAAGAGAAACCCCCAGCCAGATATATCAGCTTAATCAGTATACTATTTTGCGCAGTAAACTTGATACTCAAACAGGCTGTAAACTGGGTATATCTGAACTGCTGTTATCTTCCCGGAAGCTGAATATAAGACTTCTGAACACTATTTTGGCTTTAAATCTTGCTTTCTTTTACCCGGAGCGCACGCTCTGTCCGCAGATAGATTTCGAAAAGAATATCCGTGTAAAGGACAGTCTGAATAGACTATACCGCTCTGCGATTGCTAGAAAGGCCGATGGAAACTCACCTGGAATACTTACACTGTCCACGGAAATGCTCGACATTATCGAGAAAAATTCTTTTACGGATATTGCATATATCCGTCAGATCTTTTCTGATATGGTCGAACATTGCCGTTCACTTTCATTCGGATATAGCATACATTCTCTGGATTCTGTCTGTGATAATGCAAAACGCCAAATTTTATATTGCAACACATTTACAGTTCTCAAAGAAGCCGTATTAATCTTTGGAGGTTCTAAGGAGATAAAATACTGGGAGCAATTCGATGGTTATTCACAATATGTACGCACTGCAATCACAGAAGTATGGAACAATTATGATAAAATTGAAAAAAGTACTGATATCTCCAAGCTGCTCTCTCTTAACAATGAGTATTTCTGTCGCCTCTTTAAAACTGAAACTGGAATTTCATTCAACAAATTTTTAAATGATCATCGACTATCTGTCGCCGAACATCTGTTAAAAAATACTGATAAAAAAATCAGTGAAATCGCCAGTGCAGTTGGTTACCATAACTTAAGTTACTTTTCCAAAATGTACAAACAGGCTTATGGCGATACTCCATTTAAATACCGAAAAAACTAAAAGCTGAGCGGACTATAACTAAAAATCCCGGATATACCGCATTTAAGGTATATCCGGGATTCTTTCAGTGCGGATAACAGGACTTGAACCTGCACGTCGTAGACACCAGATCCTAAATCTGGCGCGTCTGCCAATTCCGCCATATCCGCATTACAGAATAAAAACAGCGGAAACTCTTAAGGGTTTCCGCTTTCTTATTCCAGTGAGCGTGCGGGGATTCGAACCCCGGACAACTTGATTAAAAGTCAAGTGCTCTACCACCTGAGCTACACGCCCTTATTTTCTTTCCCGCTCACCCGTAAGTAAAGCTGACTGGGCTAGCTGGATTCGAACCAGCGAATGCAGGAGTCAAAGTCCTGTGCCTTACCGCTTGGCGATAGCCCATTAAAGACTTATGTCTGACACTGCATGCCAGTATGAATATAAAAGAAAGAGGGTGGGTAGTGGGACTCGAACCCACGATATCCAGAACCACAATCTGGCGCGCTAACCAACTGCACCATACCCACCATAACGAGCCTGGGGGGATTCGAACCCACGACCTACGGCTTAGAAGGCCGTTGCTCTATCCAGCTGAGCTACAGACTCTGATGCAAATATTCATTTGCCTTTTCCTGATGTTTCACAGGAAAAGCGGGTGATGAGAATCGAACTCACGTATCCAGCTTGGAAGGCTGGTGTTCTACCATTGAACTACACCCGCACATATCGGGGTGACAGGATTCGAACCTGCGACCTCCTGGTCCCAAACCAGGCGCTCTAGCCAAGCTGAGCCACACCCCGGTATAATTCCTGCGTTCCTGTCTTTCCCGTAGCGCATTGACTATTATATTATAAGCTTATCCTAATGTCAACAACTTTTTTTACTTTCTGCAATATTTTAAATTTTTCAGTATTTATCCCAGATACCGCTGCTCAAAAACCGCTTCCCCGTCTTGTCCGATCTCCAGTATCATATAGCTTCCCTTACGCCCTTCCTGGCGCGGAAAAGAGATACTTCCCGGGTTAAGTACTGTGATACCGTCTTTCTGATCCAGATATGGCTTGTGCGTATGTCCGAACATGACGATATCCACTTTTCTTGCCTCTCCCTCTTCCCGGATATATTCCGGGTCCAGTGACACATAATACGGATGTCCGTGAGTAATAAAAGCCTTATATTTCCCTATATAAAATTCTTCCTCCCTGGGCAGGTCCGAGAAAAAGTCATTGTTCCCCTTGACCATATGCTTTTCACAGTCCACGACCGCATTTATGTAATCCTCTCCGCCTTCCACATCGCCAAGATGGATAAACATATCGATCTTTCCTGCTTCTTCCAGGGCTCTGTCAAGCCCTGCATGCCGCCCGTGTGTATCACTGATAATCAATACTCTCATAATATTCCCTCTCCAAACTTCTCCCGAAGGATATCCCGTATCGCGCGGAGCGCTTTTCCCCTGTGACTGAGCTCGTTCTTCTGCTCCGGCGTCATCTGGGCTGTCGTACAGCCATACTCTGGAACATAAAAGATCGGATCATATCCAAAACCATTCTCTCCCTCGGACTCATAACCAATACGACCTTCGATCGTCTTGCGCACGGTCGCAACGGTCCCGTCCGGAAATACCGCTGCCACTGCACAGACAAACCTGGCTGTGCGTTCCTCTTCCGGCACCCCTTCCAGGCGGTCCAGCAGGATCCGGTTCTTTATATCATAAGAAGTATCCTCTCCTGCGAATCTGGCCGAATAAATCCCCGGGGCCTTGTCCAGATAATCGATCTCCAGCCCGGAATCATCCGCGAGCACAATGTCATTTGTCAACACTCTCGCCACGGCCCTTGCCTTGATCTCTGCATTTTCTTCAAAGCTCATTCCGTCCTCCACGATATCCACATCTACGCCCGCTTCCTTCATGGACAAGATCTCAAGGCCAAGATCCTCAAGAATCATCCTGATTTCTTTCATTTTATTTTCGTTTCCTGTTGCAAATACGATTCTTCTTTTCATCTTACATGTACCTTCTGTTTTCTATGTACCTTTCATTTTTCATGACAAGCCTTATTTCTTCTGTCTCGGAGGTCTCGGCCCCTGAAACTGATAGAAATATGTCCGTATCATTCCATTATAAATCTTTCTGTTCCGGTCTGCTTTCCGTCCGAAATATCGCTCTGCATCCTCATAACTTGTGATCATGTACGCTGACCAGCTGTCAAGTCTCCTGAACGCTTCGCCGAACTCGCGGTACAGCTGAGGGAGCGCTGACTTCTCTTCAAGGCGCTCTCCATACGGCGGGTTTGTGATCACAAATCCGTATTTCTTCGGATGGCTTAAATCCTTCACTTCCCGCTGCTGGAAATGGATCAGATGAGCCACGCCTGCATCCTCCGCGTTGCGGCGCGCTGTCCGGAGCACTTCAGGATCCGCGTCATATCCCTGGATATCCGTCTCGATCTCATCACAGATCATATCATTTGCTTCGTTGACTGCCTCATACCATTCCTTCTTTGGCACCAGGTTCGTCCATGTCTCCGCTGTAAACGACCGGTTCATCCCCGGCGCAATGTTGGCAGCCATCATAGCCGCTTCGATCGGAAAGGTTCCGCTGCCGCAGAACGGATCTACAAGAATCCGGTCCTTCCTCCACGGAGTCAGCATAATCAGCGCCGCGGCCAGATTCTCGGCAATAGGAGCTTTCCCCGCCGCCGGCCGGTATCCTCTCTTGTGAAGGGACACTCCTGTGGTATCAATCCCCACAGTGACAATGTCTTTCATCAGAAATACCCTGACCGGATATGATGCCCCGGTCTCTTGAAACCACTGCGTATGGTACTTTGACTTCAGCCGTTCCACCATCGCCTTCTTCATAATGGACTGGATATCAGACGGACTGAACAGTCTGCTCTTTACTGAAGCAGCTTTTGTCACCCAGAATTTACCGTCCTCAGGGATATATTCCTCCCACGGGATCTCTCTTGTCCTGTCAAACAGTTCCTCGAACGTCTCTGCCCGGAAACTCCCCACCTTCAGTAGTATCCTCTCCGCGGTTCGGAGAAATATATTCGCCCTGCACACAGCTTCCATTCCGCCACAAAAAGTCACCCTGCCGTCTTCTACCTGTATGATCTCATAGCCAAGATCCTGGATCTCTCTCTTTAATACAGACTCCAGTCCGAAGTGACAGGGTGCGATCCATTCCAACTTATCCATGAACTTTTCCGTCCTTACATTTTTCTGTATTCATCTTACTATAAATTGGGGACGTAGTAAAGTTGAACTTTACTACGTCCCCAATTGGCATTTTTCCGGCTGCCGGCCTCCTGCAAATAGCAGAAACAGGCCTCACAGCAGTCTAATAACGGTCAGACTCGTCAAAAGCGTCATGGGTCCTGCCGCAGTTCTTGCTGTCCGATGCATTTGACCCTGCATTGCTGCCGTTTTTGTTCGCGTTTTTGTTCTTACTCTGTGTATTACCATAAGATGAGTAAGAGCTGTTCTTTGTGTTTGCATTTTTGTTAGCATTGTTTGTATTACTATAATTCTTTGCCATGAGTATCCCTCCTGTTTTTTTGGTACAGTGTTAGTATCTCAACCCACGACAAATTTTATGCATTTTTATTTTGCTCTTTTTCTTTTAAAATAAAGAACAATAACACTACAGGATAGAATCATTACCGCTCCTGCAGAGAACGGGATGGCGTCTCCCGTCTGAGGCGCCCCGCCTTCCTTGCTTCCCGGATTCTGCTGATGTCCCGAACCGCCGGAGGGTTCTTCCTTCCCCGGCGTTTCCGGAGACTCCGGATCCGGATTTTCCGGATTCTCCGGAATTTCCGCTTTCACAAGATTTCCCACTGCTTCATTCAGCTTTGTTAAAGCTTCATCCACAGCCTCCTGGCCTGCATTCTCATCCTCCAGTACTTTCCTTGCCGCTCCCAATGCCGCGCTGACTTCCGCAAAACTTTCTGCAGTGTAATCTTCCGCGTCAAGAGCTTCCGCAGCGGCAACAGCCTTCTGCAGCGCGTCTTTGTCCACAGGCGTCTCCTGAACAAGAGCGTCCACAATCTTTACAACTGTAAACGAATGAGGCTGCAGCGTAACAGATGCCATTTTATCTGCGATTATCTCGCTGCTTCTCCCGATTGCCACATTATCAGGATCATCCAATGTATTTTCCGAATAAAACGTCTCTCCTGATAAGCTCTGTATCTCCATCGTCTTTCCGGTAAGGTCCAAGTCGTCTATTTTAAGCTTAATCTTGTTTTCACCTTCCAGATTTAGATTTACAATCGCCGCGTATACATTGCCTTCTTTATCTTTGCTCGTCATCACAGAATACTGATTTACTCCGTTGTCCAGCTGCTGTTCGTAATTAAGGGAGCCGTTGATTATCTGCTCGCCAAATGAACTGTTCAGCATCTCAAATACCCGTGCGCTCGGCGTAGAGAAGAATCGAAATTCACCGGTTCCATCAGCAGTAGCCCCTCCTGTGCTTACCGCCTGGATTACCGCCTGCTGCGTGGGACCCAGAGAATCAGCGCCTTCTGAATACCAGTCCACAAGACAATGTTTCTGGATATAAGGGCTTCCCAGCCGCACATATTCCATAATCGCGCGGGCAATATACAGTGCATGCGTTTGAGAGCGGACCATGGTATCCGTAGAACGGAAAATTCCATATTCAGAGATCACCGGCACTTTCGTCTCATCGTATTTTTGCATCAGTGCCACATAATTCTCTACCTGTGCCGCTTTATTGTCTCCCTTTTTCATTGCATCATAGTAAAAAGTCTCCCTCGACTCTTCAGAAGCGCTGCCGCCGGATGGAGTTCCGGAATAGGGATGTATGGTCAGCCCGTCATAGAGAGCGTCATGCCCTTCTTCGTGCATCTTGTTTACAAAGTTCTCTGTCTCGTAGCTGGAATAAATATGGATTTCCTTCTCTGAAAGACCATTTTCACTATTATAAGTATTGATCTGATCCATTGTACTGCGCATCGCTTCGGAGATCTGAACAAAACCGTCCCTGTTCACGCTATAATCTGCTGTGATCTGGAGCCCATTTCCTGGGATCGCGCCGTGAACCCCGTCTCCAAAACGGATCGTGCCTGTCTTATAATCCACTGTATAAACCTGATCCCCGGCGCCGGCACTATCCATTTCTTCCGTCTCCGTCCATTTTGTGCCATCCACATAAACACTGACACTTCCTTTATTTACGGCAATGAAAGAATCATAACCATCTGCTTTTTCATCCCGTTCTACCCGGGCATATCTCAGGCAGAACTCCTGATTCCGGGAGCCATCCGAGTATGACGCCGACACATTCCAGTCATCCTGCGCCACCACATACTGCCTTGTAAAGGATGCGGTTCCTCCGTTCACATATCCTTCAAGAGCGCCGCCCGGCACATCATCGATCCAGTATGTCTGCGCTGTAGTTCCGTCTGCTCCGCCCTGATTCATCTCGTTTCCGATTTCAAAATACCTTACATTATAAGGTTCCTTGTGCCCGTTTGCGGCGCGTACCTCTGCCCATGCAGTCCCCCCGTTTGGATTGGACCCCACTTCCGCATTCAGGTATTCGATCAGATCTGCCGCGTCATCTGCATCTCCGCGCGCCAGGGCGTATACATACACAAGCTCTGAATCATATTCCTGAACAAAAGCCGCCGCTTCATCAATGCCAAAATTCGGTGCAATCCCGTGCTGGCCGGAGTTATTGTAAAATCCGTGTATCTGGTCCACGCGGTCCTCCACCGGCCCGATGGCAGTCTTCCAGTTATACAGATTGGAGATTGTTCCGCCCGGGTATCTCAGTGAACCAAATCCGGCCTGACTGTACAATTCAGCAAACTCATCTTTCACCTTCATTGTCTCCGGATCAAAACTTCCATATCCATTGAACGCATAGCGGTGATTGATTCCGAAGATCCCGTGATCTACCGTCCGGCTCACATCCTCCGTGCTGATGTCAAGCAGCAGAGAGTTATCGATATATGCGTCCAAAGCGTCCTCCAGCGCTGACGCCGCCTCAGTAAGGGCAGTCACATCTGTCCCCTGAAGCGCCTCTGACGCCTGCCCGATCGCCGCAGAAAGAGCCACCGCTTCAGGCGCATCTGCATCCACAAGCCCCTGCCCGTATATTTCCTCTGCCCGGCTCACCAGCGCGGATAATTCTTCCTTTATCTTCTGAAGCTGCTGCTCGAGAACAATCCCTTCATGTTCTGCGTACAGAGCCTGTACTTCTTCCTCTGATACTGCCCTGCCGTACAGTCGGAGTTCATCTATATCTCCTACAAACTGCCCCGTATCTCCTGCATTTTTGTGGGCGCCGATCAACAGATCTGTTACCGCGTCCACTGCGCCGGAATTCAAGTCTTGTTCATTCGCTTTTTCTCCGTTCACATAAAGCGTCAGACGATATGCAGATTCCGTCCCGGTCTTCACCAGAACAATGTGCTCCCAGGCATCCGCGCCTGTACTGCTTCCCATCGTGACATCCGCCGCAGATATATAGGATACGTACTGCCCGTTCTGCCTGTAAAGGAGCGTGCGTCCGTTTCCCATCTGCTGCAAAATAATTGTTTTAGCCGAGGCATTCTGCGAAGACGAATTATTGATCCACAGGCTGATAGTAAAATCTCCGCCGCCGGAATTGATCGCTGAGCCGATCGTCATCCGCGCGCTTGTCCCCTGTCTCGTTCCAAAGTGAAGAACATTTCCCAACTCCTCTTCTGAAGACTCCTGCACACTTACAGCATCTCCCGATAAGCTTGCCGCAAGATCCGTATTGTTTCCCTGATTTTCCATCGGATCAGCGCCGTCAAAATTCCAATACCCCTCAAGTCCCTGATCCAGCGCCGTCTCGCCCGGCGCTTCCGCCCAGACCGGAAGCGCGCTCCCGCTGGTAATTACGCATGATGCTGCCATGATCAGTGCCAGCGCCGCATTTCTGATTTTCACTTTTTCTCCCTCCATTTCTTCCCAGATACGTCAGTATCTGTATCCAGTATAACAATTTTCCACAATCAAGTAAATTGAAGTTTTCCTATTTTGGTTCTTTTTTCCAATACTTTATCAATCATTTCAAAATATATTTATATTATTTTTATTTTTTGCTTGCTTTTTCCATTTCCGTATATTATACTATTTTTTGTAGAAAGGTTACTTTCTACAACCCCTTATTAATTATTTATACTCCCCTCAAAAGACCGGTGGCTCCCCCACCGGTCTTTTACCATATCTGCCGTTCATAATTTGTTCATTTATTGTATAAAAATCTTTAATTATCTCATCATGTTTTCTTCATTTCTCCCCCATATACTATAACCATCGAAAGAAAACACTGAATAAGACGTTCACAAGTTGTTTTGAATAAACTTTTTCATAATACATGCCGGGAGCTGAGCCGATCAGCTGCCCGGCATCCTCCCTTCTATGGGACATTTTCCTCTGTTCCATCCTCCACGGTTACATGCTGAATCTCTGCTTTCTCTTTATATTCTTTGACCAGCTGTGATATCTCCTCAGAATCTTTTATTCTCCCCAGCACAAATTCCCCCGTTTCCACTGCCTGTGCATACTTCTCCTGACCGGCTTCCAGTTCCATCTTTCCGATTCCCGCGGCCTCGATCATTTCTTCCTCTTTCTCAATCTGAATGAGCCGGCTGTATGCATCTTCTGCTTCATCGGTCATATCCAGTCTTTCATACAGCCCGGCCAGGCACCGGACCACGCCAAGCTCCATTTCCTGCCCCACAGCCACTGCCGTTTGAGCATCTTTCTCATCTTTACTCAAAGCATGGTTCTTCAAGACACTCTCCGCTGCTTCCAGTATCTCTTTCTCTGTCAATGCCGGCCGTGCAGCCGCCTCTTTCATGGCTGTCTGTGCCAGGTCCCCGCTTTCTGCCGAGATTCCCCCTTGTGCCTTGTCGGCAAATCCGATTCCTCCTGTTCTTTCCTCCATCACAAAAAGAGCACACGCAGCTGTACCGGCGCAGGCTGCAGCAAGCAGCTTTTTTCTCCGTCCGGCCGCAGATTTCCCTTCTCGTTCTTTCGCCGCGGGGAGATCTTTCATCACCTGGCTGATATCTGTATATCCTCTTGCGGACTCTCCCATACATCTGCCGATCACTCTGGACAGCCGTACCTCTTCCAGTCTGGTCAGCGCGGGCACTGCTTCCGTATATGCCAGAAGGAACTGGATCGTCTTCCCATATGCAAATAAATCCGCTTTCTGCTCCCTTCCCGGCCCCATTTCACAGACAGGCTTTACAAAATGATTCCTCACAGCATGTTTCTGCATCTGCTTCATCACAAACGCATTTTCCGGTGACTCCAGATCCAACAGGAGAAGCTCCCCCTCCTCCGAGACAACAATGCTGTACGGGTTCAGATAACGGTATTCTTTCTGCTTCCGGCATCTGTGGTACTGGTCCACGCATACACAGAGCTGGCGGAACCAGCCAAAGAGCCCGGCTTTTCCGATTTCCGGGTTCTCTTTCAGATAACGGATCAAAATCGTTCCCCTGATGCAGTCCATGCTCTGCCTGCAGTGTGCGCCATGCTCAATAAACCTCAGAACTTCATACATTTCTTCCATATGCAATTTTCTTCGGCTGCATCCTCGGCCGGCGCGGAAGTTCCCTCTTCTTCCACGCCGCCTCTAATACATCCATTTCCCTAATGAAATCCATCAGAAACTGATGATAAAAAGATGCTCAGACAGACCGTCCAAGTATTAGTATCATAACCGAAGCAATAAGAAAATGCAAGACAATCCGGCCCGTTTTCCGGGACATACCCGTTCCATTTCCCCTGATATGCCTGTGCTGTTCTCCGGCCCTTTATTATTCCATTTCTTCCAGCTGCTCCAGAGCCGCGGCAATGACCTTATCCATGTCATAATATTTGTAATCTCCCAGCCTTCCGCCGAAGATCACATTTTCTTCCTTCTCTGCCAGCTTCTTGTATTCCCGGAAGAGCTGATTATTTTTCTCGTCGTTCACCGGGTAGTAGGGCTCCATGCCCACGCTCCATTCGGAAGAATATTCCCTGGAAATCACAGTCTTTTCCTGCTTTCCGAACTCAAAGTGCTTGTGTTCGATCACTCGGGTATACGGCACTTCGCGGTCCGTATAGTTGACGACCGCATTTCCCTGGTAATTCTCACAGTCCAGCACCTCTGTCTCAAACCGCACGGACCGATATTCCAGCGCGCCCAGCTTGTACCCGAAATACTCGTCAATCTGCCCGGTAAATATAATCTTGTCCGCAAGATCCGGCTCCTCCTCCCGAAGCTTGAAGAAATCCACGCCTGTGCGCACGTCCGCGCCTTTAAGCATTTTCTCTATAATCGGGGTATAGCCGCCGACCGGGATTCCCTGATATCTGTCGTTAAAGTAATTGTTATCATAGACGAAACGGAAAGGAAGCCGTTTAATAATAAACGCCGGCAGCTCTGTACACTTTCTGCCCCACTGCTTCTCCGTATATCCTTTGATCAGCTTCTCATAGATATCGCGCCCGCCCAGGTACAGCGCCTGTTCTTCCAGATTTTTCGGCTCGGTGATCCCGGTTTCCTTCCGCTGCTTCTCAATAATCTCTTCCGCCTCCTGCGGCGTGCGTATTCCCCACATTTTGCTGAAGGTATTCATATTGAACGGGAGGTTATAAAGCTCGTCCTTATAAACCGCGACCGGAGAATTGATGTAATTATTAAACTCCGCAAACTGGTTGATATAGTCCCACACCCGCTTATCTGAAGTATGGAAAATATGCGCCCCGTATTTATGCACATGGATTCCTTCTATATCTTCGCAGTAAATGTTTCCGGCAATATGCTCCCGCCGGTCGATGACAAGACATTTCTTTCCTTTTCTTCCAAGCTCATATGCCATAACCGCTCCATACAGCCCTGCGCCCACGATCAGATAATCATATTTTTTCATTTTCCGCCTCTCCTTCTGCAATGCCGCCTCACGGCATATACTTTTCTGCTTTTCTATAAGTATACCATGCAACCCGTCGTCACTGTCTGCGCTTCGATATTTTTCGTTATTTTGCATATATTTTTCAATTCTTCATTTACAAATTTGTGATTATGCACTAAACTGTTAGTATAACGCCGTGAGAAACACTGTCTCTCGGCAACATTGCAGAACGGAGGTACTATAATATGAAAGGAAATGTAATCGTCGGACAGTCGGGAGGCCCGACTGCTGCCATCAACTCAAGTCTCGCAGGCGTCTACCGGACTGCCAAAGACCGCGGAGCCGCAAAGGTATACGGAATGCTCCACGGAATCCAGGGACTGCTTCAGGAACGCTACATCGATCTGTCCGAATACATTACAAATGATCTTGACGCAGAGCTTCTGAAGAGGACTCCGGCAGCTTTCCTGGGATCATGCCGTTACAAACTCCCGGAGATCCACGAAGACAGGGAAGTCTATGAAAAAATCTTCGGCATTCTCGAAAAGCTGAATATCGAAGCCTTTATTTATATCGGCGGAAATGATTCCATGGACACAATCAAGAAGCTGTCTGATTACGCGATCGTCACCGGATACCGGACCCGCTTTATCGGCTGTCCCAAGACCATTGACAACGATCTCGCACTTACCGACCACACCCCCGGCTACGGAAGCGCTGCCAAATACATCGGAACTTCTGTCAAAGAAGTTATCCGGGACAGCTTCTGCCTGGAATACAGCAAAGGCCTCGTCTCCATCGTGGAGATCATGGGCAGAAATGCCGGCTGGCTTACAGGCGCCGCAGCGCTCGCCAAAGGTGAGGACTGTGCCGGTCCTGACCTGATCTACCTTCCGGAGCTTCCATTTGACATTGAGTCATTCGGCGCGAAGGTAAAAGAACTCCTTGCGAAGAAACGTTCCGTAGTCGTCGCTGTATCCGAAGGAATCCGCCTGGCTGACGGGCGCTATGTATGCGAACTCGGACAGAGCGTGGACTTTGTGGATGCATTCGGACACAAACAGCTCTCCGGCACGGCAAATTACCTGGCAAGCTATATTGCCGGTGAAATCGGCTGCAAGACCCGTTCTATCGAGCTGAGCACCTTACAGCGCTCTGCCTCCCACTGTTCGTCCCGCGTGGACATCCTGGAAGCTTCCCAGGTCGGAGGAGCAGCAGTAAAGGCTGCAGATGAAGGTGATTCCGGAAAGATGGTAGTACTCAAACGTATTTCCGATGACCCGTATCAGTGCAGCACAGAAGTAAAAGATGTACACAAGATTGCAAACGACGAGAAACTTGTTCCGCGTGAATGGGTGACCGAGGACGGGACCTACGTTACAGATGAATTTATCAGCTATGTGCGCCCCCTCATCCAGGGTGATGTGTCCCCGATCGTAGTGGACGGTATACCGCGTCATCTCTACCGCCACGTATAAACTATACAGGGACATCCGCATTACCCGGATATCAGCCGGGAGAGCAGCCTGCCATATGGAAGGCTCCGCTCTCCCGGCATTTTTTTGTCAGCATATCCTCTGCTGCTCCATCCCTTGCCGCTTACTCCCTTTTGCAGCCTACTCCCTTGTGCAGCCTCCTCCCTTGTGCAGCTTACTCCCTTCCGAGCCGCGCTGACCGCACCCCACTTGTCTGAACCCGATTCTTGCCAGCCGCGCCCTCATACGTTATACTGAAACAAGAAAAAATCTTATAAATTATTTCCCAGGAGGTTGCTTATGATCATTAAAAATGGTTTTATCACAGACCCCGCCACTCAGCGGACCGGCTTATACGATATCCGTATTGAGGACGGACTGATAAAGGAGATCGCACCGGATCTCGCACCGGAACCGTCCGAAGAGACACTTGACGCCTGCGGGCTGACAGTTGCGCCGGGGCTGATCGATACACATGTACACTTCCGCGATCCGGGCTTCACGCACAAAGAAACCCTCCACACCGGAGCGCTGGCCGCGGCAAAAGGCGGATTTACATCTGTCATCTGCATGGCAAACACCTCGCCCACCGTGGACAGCGTGCCCGTGCTGGATGACATCCTCACACGCGCCAAGGCAGAAAAAATCCGAATCTATCAGGCCGGGGCTGTCTCCCGCTCTCTCAAAGGCGAAGAACTCACAGACATGGATGCATTAAAAAAAGCCGGCGCATGCGGCTTCACTGACGACGGTATTCCACTCCGGAATGCATCCTTCCTGTACAATGCCATGGAAAAGGCAAAGGAATTAGACGTGCCCATCAGCCTCCATGAAGAAGATCCGTCTTTCATCAAAAACAACGGTATCAACCACGGGCCTGTCTCCGAGGAGCTGGGTATCTACGGTTCCCCTTCCATTGCCGAGGAGTCCCTTGTGGCAAGAGACTGTATGCTCGCACTGCGCTCCGGCGCCCATGTGGTCATCCAGCATATAAGCTCCGGCCGCTCTGTTGAGCTGGTGCGCATGTTCAAGGCCATGGGAGCGAACCTGCATGCAGAAGCTACGCCCCATCACTTCACCCTGACAGATGAAGCAGTCCTCAAATACGGCACACTGGCAAAGATGAACCCGCCTCTGCGCACGGAAGCAGACCGTCAGGAGATCATTCGCGGTCTTTCCGACGGAACGATCGACATCATCGCAACGGATCATGCCCCGCACAGCCGGGAAGAAAAGAAGCGTTCCATCACTGCAGCTCCCAGCGGCATCATCGGTCTGGAGACATCCCTTGCACTGGGCATCACCTCCCTCGTGCGTCCGGGTCACCTCTCCCTGATGCAGCTCCTGGAGAAAATGACCATCAATCCTGCCAGGCTGTATCATCTTCCCGCAGGACAGATCACAGAAGGCGCCCCTGCAGACCTGGTGCTCTTCGACCCGGAAGAAAAATGGACGCCCACGGAGTATGCTTCACTCTCATCAAACTCGCCATTTACCGGGTGGGAGCTCTACGGAAAAATAAAAGCCACAGTCTGCCGCGGACTTATCGTTTAAATCGTGATTTGTCGGGGGAGTCTCCTGGCTTGGGTAAACCAGAAAACAGCGAAGCGCCTTTTCGAAAACCTTTCAGATCGTGTGTACGGCTGACTGAGGCGACTTCGGAATGAGGCTTAGTAAAACTTAAAATTCGGAACTATGCGTTGAAATTGGCAGAGAGATTGTCTGAGCCGAAGG
>DXCD01000009.1 GCA_019116185.1 Candidatus Mediterraneibacter stercorigallinarum | reverse complement strand
ATTTTTTGTGCATTTTTATACTTATAAAAAGTTGCGAAACTATTCTAAACTTAAAACAACTTGCATTGATTTCCTTTTTCTTTTTATATATAATATTTTCAGGAGATTTCACAAAGAAACAGGGGAAGATTTCTATGACAACGATTCAGGATATTGCTGATAAACTGGGCATTTCCAAGGGCACTGTGTCTAAAGCTCTGAATAATGCCCCTGATATCAGCGAAACATTACAAAAACAAATACTAGAGACTGCTGTAGAGCTGGGATACACAAAGCTGCGCCGTTATAAGAAAACCACCAAACGCCTGTGCATCCTTGTTCAAAAAGATAATATTGAATATCAGGAACCCCATCACTTCGCATATGATATCGTGATGGGCTTCCGCCAGATGGCAGAGCCCGCCGGATTCGAAGTTGACATCGTGCCCGTTGACGCAGGCATGCAGCGCGAAACCTCTTATAACGTATTTATGCTCCAAAATGATTATTCCGGATCTTTTGTCCTCGGATTCTCTCTCAGCGAGCCCTGGATGAAGGACTTCCAGACAAGCCGGGCTCCCGCAGTCCTCTATGACAACCATATCATCGGGAACCCTGCCACAGCTTATGTGGGAATCGACAATGACGAAGGCATGTATCTCGCGGTCGGGTATCTGAAAAATCTGGGACATCATAAGATCGGATATCTGAGCAGCGCGCTCGGCTCCCACATTATGCAGGTCCGCCACAGAGCATTCTTCCAGGCAATGCACCGCCACGGGCTGAAAGCAGACTCTTCCTATGCAGGGTGCTCCTACTATCTCTCAGAATGTATGGAAAAGCACCTTCCACGTTTTCTTGAAACGGGAATGACCGCCGTGATCTGCTGTCAGGATACCTTTGCCAGCGCCGCAATCACCCAGTGCCAGCAGCTTGGATATCAGGTCCCCCGTGATATCAGCATCATTGGATTTGATGACATTCCGATCTGTCCTTACACGTCTCCTCCGCTGACCACGGTCCGCCAGGACCGGATCGAGCTTGGAAAAAGCGGGTATTACGCGCTGAACAGCCTGATGAACGGAGTATCCATAGGCACAATGCTGCTTCATGCCGAACTGATGGTCAGGGAATCCGCAGCCGGTCCCCGGCAGGATCAGGTATAAAAAAACAGGTATAAAAAATGCAGCCATAAGGCTTAAGCTGCATTTTTAAACCTCAGGCTGCTGATCCATCCCCTGATCGCACCTTCCTGCGTTTCTGTTACATATAATCCGGCAGACAGCGGAACCAGCACCAGCCAGACAGCGGAAAGACCCATAAATTGAAGCCCCGCATAAGCCGCTGCCACACTCGCATGAAAGAAAAGGATTGTTTCACCGAAAAACCTTCCCTTCTTCAGGCTCTTCTTTCTCTCCTCTACCAATTCTCTGTCCGTCAGAAAATATTCTGCAAATGAAAGTACAGTCTGTTTCAAATTGTTCGTCGAAAAAATTGTCGAGCAGGCATAACCTTCTGCACCTTTAAATACGCACCACTGAAATGACATTGCAAAAAATACCGGATAGAGCGCCAGCACCGGATCCATTTTCTCCGGCATTGTGCTCAAGACAGCCACAGCCGCAGTATCGACCAGCAATACAAGATATTTCAGATTCCATGCAGTCTTCTTGCTCATAACCGAAAAGATCACCATTGCCGCGATATACAGCACAAGCGCACCGAATCGCAGGAGAGCATCCGTTGTATTTCTCCCGAGAATATCACCGACCAGTTCGATCAGGTTGGCTGTCTGTGCTGACCCAAACACTGCCATCCTTCCAAAAACCGCATATCCTCCCAAAAATCCTCCGCATACTGACATAATAAAGTGCATCCAGACCTCTGACCTGTTATTCCATTTCATCTATCATCCCTCCGACCGCTCTCAATTATAACACTTCGCCGGAGTTTTACAATCTTTTTTCATCAAACACTTTTCAGTTCTTTTGCAGCTTTCCCTCTGTCTCATTCACGTATCGGATAAGCCGTTCTTCCAGTTCTTCCATAGTCCTTTGAGTATCCGAATCCCTATAGGGAATCCTGTGGATCATTCGGCGTACATAATCATTCTCTTTCACTATATCCAGACTCTCCCGGAAATTCAAATCGTAAAAATAGGCCATATAAGACACCCAATAATCCATCGGCGTCACCCGGTCTGCGGACAGGATACTTTTTCCTGCAAGCGCATCCATACATACTTTAGGTGTTATCACAGAAGAACTGACCTCTTCCGCAGGCACGCCAAGAAATGTTTCAAAATCATCCTCAAGTTTCACTCGGCAGTTATCCAGTTTATCCGCATCACGGATAATTCTGGCATGCAGCAGCGTCCGTTCATCCTCTATTTCTGCCAGCACAAAATCACTGTGCCTGGCGATCGCTATACTGATCACATGATCCCATCGGTCATCCGGGACAAAGCGCCGGATCATCTTCTCTTCTCCAAACAGAATTTCAACTCCGTACAAGGCATGATCCATGGTATCCGGCTGAAAGCTGTCAAACCTTCGCAGCTGTTCAAAACGCCCGATATCATGGAGCAAGGCAATGATTCTGGCCAATTCGATATCTTCCGACGGAAGCCGCATCCTCCGCGCAATCTCCATACTCTGCGTTACCACTCCATATGTATGAACAATTTTCAAACGCACTTTATCATTTTCTCTGTCGTATCCATCCAAATATTGTTCGAACACTTCTTTGGCACTGTTATAATCCACTAAATATCTCCCTTTTACAATTAATTTTCTTTTTG
>DXCD01000105.1 GCA_019116185.1 Candidatus Mediterraneibacter stercorigallinarum | reverse complement strand
CATTATCTTGTTATTGTGGAGTCACCTGCGAAAGTGAAAACGATCAAAAAATTTCTGGGGAGCAGTTATACGGTAGCAGCATCTCAGGGACATGTGCGTGATCTGCCGAAGAGTTCGCTTGGGATCGACATAGAGCATGATTATGAACCAAAATATATTACGATACGAGGAAAAGGCGATATTCTTGCAGCACTTAGAAAGGAAGTCAAGAAATCCGATAAAGTCTTTCTCGCGACCGACCCTGACCGCGAAGGTGAGGCGATCTCATGGCATCTGGCTGCCGCGCTGAAGCTGGATAAGAAAAAGATGCGGCGGATCACATTTAATGAGATTACAAAGAATGCGGTTAAGGCGTCCCTGAAAGCGCCAAGGGATATTGACATGAATCTGGTGGATGCCCAGCAGGCAAGGCGTGTCCTTGACCGTATGGTAGGATACCGCATCAGTCCGCTCCTCTGGGCAAAGGTAAAGCGGGGGTTGAGCGCGGGCCGTGTGCAGTCAGTGGCTCTCCGTCTTGTGGCAGACCGCGAGGATGAGATCAACGCGTTTATTCCGGAAGAGTACTGGACACTGGACGCGGTCTTGAAGATCAAGGGCGAGAAGCGCCCTCTGACCGCCAAGTTCTATGGCACGGACAAAAAGAAAATGACTATTCATTCAGAAGACGAGCTGAATGAGATATTAAAGCAGGTTGAGAATGCGGAATTCCGGATCACGGATATTAAGACAAGTGAGAGGATCAGAAAAGCGCCGCTTCCGTTTACCACCAGCACGCTTCAGCAGGAAGCTGCCAAGGCGCTGAATTTCGGGACGCAGAAGACGATGCGTATCGCTCAGCAGCTTTATGAAGGTGTTGATATCAAGGGAAACGGCACGGTCGGCGTGATCACTTATCTGCGTACGGATTCTACCAGGATCGCGGATGAGGCTGATGCTTCTGCGAGAGAGTATATTTCTTCGGTATATGGGGAAGAGTATGCAGCGGCAGGGCAGGAGAGCAAGAACGACGGCAAGAAGATACAGGACGCTCACGAGGCGATCCGTCCCACGGATATCAGCAGGACGCCCGCGTCTCTCAAAGAATCATTGACCAGAGACCAGTTCCGCCTTTATCAGCTGATCTGGAAACGGTTCGCTGCCAGCCGCATGGCTCCGGCAAGGTATGAATCTACTTCCGTGAAAATAGGCGCAGACGGCTACTGCTTTACTGTGTCAGCTTCAAAACTGATGTTCGAGGGCTTCCGTTCTGTCTATACAGAGGCGGATGAAGAGAAGGAAGAGAGCAATGTACTGGTGGGCAGCCTGAATATGGATTCGGTTCTCACGAAGGAGAGCCTTGACCCGAAACAGCATTTCACACAGCCGCCGGCACATTATACAGAGGCGAGCCTTGTCAAGGCGCTGGAAGAGCTGGGAATCGGACGTCCGAGTACCTATGCGCCGACCATTTCGATCATCCTGGGACGCCGCTATGTGACAAAGGAGGCGAAGAACCTCTATATCACAGAGATCGGCGAAGTGGTTAATAATATGATGAAGCAGTCTTTCCCGAGCATTGTGGATGTGAATTTCACGGCGAACATGGAAGGACTCCTCGACATGGTTGAAGAAGGAAAAGTCGAGTGGAAAGAGATCATACGCAACTTCTATCCGGATCTGGACGAGGCGGTGAAGAAGGCGGAGAAAGAGCTGGAGAGCGTGAAGATCGAGGATGAGGTGACGGATGTTATCTGCGAAGAATGCGGCAGAAACATGGTTATCAAATACGGGCCTCACGGGAAATTCCTCGCATGTCCCGGATTCCCGGAATGCAGGAATACAAAGCCGTATCTGGAGAAGATCGGCGTGCCCTGTCCGGTCTGCGGCAAGGATGTCGTGGTACGAAAAACAAAGAAGGGCAGAAAATATTACGGATGTGAGAATAATCCGGAATGCGAATTCATGTCCTGGCAGAAACCGTCTAAAGAAAAATGTCCGGAATGCGGCGGTTATATGCTGGAAAAAGGCAGCAAACTTGTCTGTGCAGATGAAAAATGCGGTTTTGTGACAAGCCTTGAACGGAAAAAATAGTGAAATAAGTATGAAATTGTATTGCTATTCTGAAAATTGTGTGATAGCATAAGTATGTATATTACTTTAACAATATTTGTGTATACAATTGCAATGTAGACAAATGATATTCGGAGGAAATAATGAGCGTACAACTATTAGACAAAACGAGAAAGATTAATAAGCTGCTGCACAATAATAATTCGAGCAAGGTAGTATTCAATGATATCTGTGCTGTTCTTACAGATATCCTTGACTCAAATGTGCTGGTTGTCAGCAGAAAGGGGAAGATACTCGGCGTGAGCAAAAGCCCGAATGTCAGGGAGATCAATGAACTGATTACGGAATCCGTAGGTTCCCATATCGATGAAATGCTTAATGAGCGGCTTCTCAGCATCCTTTCTACAAAAGAGAATGTAAATCTTGAGACGCTCGGATTTTCTGCGGACGCGGTACAGGGGTGTCAGGCGATAGTTACTCCCATTGATATTGCGGGGGAGAGACTTGGAACACTGTTTATTTATAAGCAGGATACCACCTATTCTATTGATGATATTATCCTCAGCGAATATGGAACCGCGGTGGTCGGACTTGAGATGCTGCGTTCCGTAAATGAAGAGAATGCAGAAGAAACAAGAAAAGAGCACATCGTGCAGTCAGCGATCAGCACGCTGTCCTTCTCAGAGCTGGAAGCAATCATACATATCTTCGATGAGCTGGGAGGAACAGAAGGCATTCTTGTGGCAAGCAAAGTGGCGGACCGCGTGGGCATTACACGTTCGGTGATTGTCAATGCACTGCGCAAATTCGAGAGTGCGGGCGTGATCGAGTCCCGTTCATCCGGAATGAAGGGAACATATATTAAAGTTTTAAATGACTATGTATTCACAGAGCTTGAGAAGATCAGAAAAGAGCGGATGTAATCAGGAGGGCGTCAGCGATGTACGAAGGGAATCCTGTTGATCTGCGGATGGAGAAGACGATCTCCGCGGATGGAATCTTTGATGAAGCGACCCGGCAGTGCAGGGTATTCAAATACGATCCGGAAGAGGACAATATTTATCTCGAGCTGAAAGAGGATGAACTTACCGAAATATCTCTGGATGCAAAATACCGGTGTTATATATCGACCAGGACAGAGCTTCTTTACTGCACCGGCGTAGTAAAAGAGCGCTACTGTCAGGAAGACCGGAAGATATTGAAATTCCGGATCGAAAATGGATTTTATAATGTATACGAGGGAAGAAGGATGACGAAGCGTGCCTGAAAGGCGCGCTTCGTTTTTGTGAAAAATAAAAACCTTATAAACCATGTTGACAAATCGAAAGCAGAGTGCTATTTTATATTCATGAG
>DXCD01000104.1 GCA_019116185.1 Candidatus Mediterraneibacter stercorigallinarum | reverse complement strand
TCCCTCCCTCCTTTTAAAAAATCTCCCATATCATGTATACTGTAAGGGAGGTGATGATTATGTACAATATACTTGTATGCGATGATGACAAAGAAATCGTGGAAGCGATCGAGATATATCTGTCCCAGGAGGGCTACAATATCCTGAAAGCCTATGACGGGATAGAGGCGATTGATATTCTGGAAAAAGAGGAGGTCAACCTCCTGGTCCTGGACGTGATGATGCCCCGTATGGACGGAATCCGCGCTACATTGAAGATACGGGAAAAGAACAGCATTCCGATCATCATCCTCTCGGCGAAGTCTGAGGATGCGGACAAGATCCTGGGATTGAACGTGGGGGCGGATGATTATGTGACGAAGCCCTTCAATCCGCTGGAACTGGTGGCAAGGGTCAAATCCCAGCTGCGCAGGTACAACCAGCTTGGCGGCTCTGTCAAAGAAGAGCAGGATCAAATCTATGAAGTTGGAGGACTCAGGATCAATGATGACCTGAAAGAAGTGACCGTGGACGGGGAACCGGTGAAACTGACGCCGATTGAGTACAATATCCTCCTTCTGCTTATGAAGAATCAGGGGAGGGTGTTTTCCATCAGCCAGATCTATGAGTCGATCTGGAATGAAGAAGCCATCGGGGCCGACAACACGGTGGCAGTGCACATACGGCATATCAGGGAGAAAATAGAGATCAATCCGAAAGAACCGCGTTACTTGAAAGTGGTGTGGGGAGTCGGTTATAAAATCGAAAAGATGTAGAAGGGAGCCTTATGAATAAATGGTATAGAAAGGCTGTCGTTAAAGCAGTTGTTTTGATCGTGGGAGTCTTGAGCGGAGCGTCGTTCCTTACTTCCCTTGCTGTTGGAACGACCCTGGCGGGCACAGTCAATCCGGCGGAGATCATGACCCTGGTAAACCAGACCTATGAAGAGTCTGGAGATTTTCAGACATCAGTGGCTAATGCAATGTCCGAGGTGTTCCGGAAGTTCCGGCTGGAAGATTTTTTCGAGATGGACGGGGCTTACAATCCGGAGAAAGTGATTGATGTCATGGAATACTACCAGAGCAGCAGAGCAGAAGGGGATAATCCTTCGGGCGTTGCCTATACTCTCGGGGATCTGGTGGAATGGGGCGAAGACTTCTCAGAAGGCAGCGATGATAATTACAGTGACAATGAGGTGGTCGTGTGCCAGAAACCGGACGGGGATTACTATTATTATTACCTGGATGAATTCCTCGCGCTTTTCAGGAGCGGCGGACTTGTCATGGAATTTAATGACGAATATATGAGCCAGGAACTGTACCTCCAGGAGCTGGAAAACGGCGCTTACACGTCGTCAGGCGCTGTGGGCGGGATGAAGATCCACGGGCAGGATGGAAGCACATGGTATACAGACTGCTGGAATTACGGAAAGAGCCTGAGAGAAGATTATGTGCCGCAGGGCGCGGAGAATCTTCTCCAGGTCGTCAACAGCAGCGCGGCGCTGAACGGAAAATTAACGACTGTCTATGAAGCGCTTGAAATGACGCTGGCCGCGATAAGTACGGATTTTGCGTCATATCAGTCCGGATGGGATTATCTGGAGGAAGGCAACACGAACCTTACCTATCTGTACATTAATACAGATACGAAAAAGGTGGAATCGAATAAGAGTGAATATAATAGTTATGAGGAAGCGGAGCAGTATCTCAAGGAGATGAAATCCGGGGACAATGTAAAGTACATGTTTGTGTATCCGCAGCTGAAGGATTTTGAAACGAATATGAATGTATCGGCATCCGGAGAATGGGAAGCGGTGAAAAGCCAGGAGACAGGAAGAAAGTCCGGCATTATTTTTGCGGCCGCTATTGATACATCCTATCCGATCCAGGATCAGTTCTATGAAGGAAAGATAAATTATGATCAGAATATCCCCTTCCTCAGATATTCGATCATATCCCTCGCAGTCGGAGCGCTGCTGTTTCTTGTGTCAGCAGTATGGCTGGCGTTTGCTGCCGGAAAGAGACCGGAAGATGAAGAACTGCATCTGGCAGCGTTTGACCGGTGGAAGACAGAGATCGCCGCGGCGGTCGTGATTCTGCTGTGGGGCGTGGTGACATGGATTGCTATAGGCGGGGGATATGTGGCGGGAAGCTGGCAGGAAGTGAGTACCGCGGTGTCTTATTACACGGAGCTGTATGGCGGCGTACCGCAGTTTTATTCCGCTTTGTTTACGAATGGGCTCGGGCTGGCTGACATAACAAGTGTATTTATGTACGGCGTGTTCACCTTCCTCTGTTTCTTCTGGGGATATACAAGTCTTGTCAGGAGGATCAAAGCAAAGAGCATGTGGAAAGGAAGCCTGCTCTGTGCGGTGATTTCTTTTGGCAGGCGGGTGATGGAGGCGTGGTCAGTGACAGCGCGCGCGGGAGTCATATTATTGGCGTTTCTCTTTATCTTGTGGCTTGCGATCCTGGCACATACCGGCGCGACGGTGATTCTGGCGCTGGCTGCGAGCATAGCGGCGGCATGGTTTGTCTTAAGCAGCGCGATGGCAAAGAGCCGGATCAGGAAAGGGATCGAGGAGATCGCGTCAGGCAATCTGGAGCACCGCATCGAGCTGAACGGTCTGCGGGGAGCGGACAAAGAACTGGCGGAGAAGGTCAATGATATCGGGAGCGGGCTGAACCGGGCAGTAGACGAAGCAATGAGGAATGAACGTCTGAAAACAGATCTGATCACGAATGTATCCCACGATATCAAGACGCCTCTTACTTCTATTATAAATTATGTGGATATCCTGAAGCGGTCTAATATCGCGGATGAAAAGATCCGGGGATACCTGGACATTCTTGAGGCGAAAGCGCAGCGGCTGAAGACGCTGACAGAAGATGTGGTTGAGGCGTCTAAAGTGAGCAGCGGGAATATTACCCTGGAATATATGGATATGGATTTAAGAGAGCTGATCCAGCAGACAGAAGGAGAACTGGCGGAGAAGTTCGCGGCGCGCAGGCTGACTGTGGTGCTGAACATGCCGGAAGAACCTGCGGTCATTCATGTGGACGGACGGCGGATGTGGCGGGTGCTGGAAAATATTTTCGGCAATGCGGCGAAATACGCGATGCCCGGAACAAGAGTGTATGCGGATCTTACGCTGAATGACAGCCAGGTTATGTTTTCCCTGAAAAATGTGTCAGAACAGCAGCTTAATTTTTCCGCAGACGAGCTGACAGAGCGGTTCATCCGTGGGGATATCTCAAGGAGTACAGAGGGCAGCGGGCTGGGTCTGTCCATTGCCAAGAGCCTGACGACAATGCAGGGCGGAGAGTTTGAACTGTATCTGGACGGCGATCTGTTCCGGGTGAATATCCGGTTCCCGAGGAGACCGGGAGCCCAGAGGGCAAAATCGGAAGAAGCAGAAGAAGCGCAATAAAATTCTTGTAATATTCCGGATTATGTGTTACCATACCACATGTATGGAAAGCAGATATTTGGAACGTTCTCCATGCAAATATTTTACGCAGCATATGGCTGCATTATTGATTGAGTTAGAAGCTCAAATTTTATAAGTTGGTTACTTTATAACCCTGGTGTGCATGTACGCATACACAACTTGTGAAACGGTCAATAAGAGTAGTAAAAGTAAAAATATTTGCTATATAGACTCTACGTCCAATATCTGTCACATCTGAATACAGAAGTATCAGACTGAGAATCAGTCAGGATGATAACGCGGTATAAATATATGACGATGACAGTACACAGGCTGGGTGCGGAATGCACTTAAGCCTGTGTTTTTTGCATATAGGGAATTTATCGGAAAAGGAATGAATGCTATGGACAAATTATCTCAGACAAGAGCGCCCATCTACGAGGCGCTGGAAAAATTCAGAAGGAACCGGGTCGTGCCCTTTGACGTGCCGGGACACAAGCACGGGAGAGGAAATCCGGAGCTGGCGGAACTGTTGGGCGAGCGCTGCGTCAGTATTGACGTTAATTCCATGAAGCCCCTTGACAATCTCTGCCATCCGGTATCCGTGATCAAAGAGGCGGAAGAACTGGCTGCGGACGCTTTCGGTGCCGGGCACGCATTTCTCATGGTGGGCGGCACCACATCTGCTGTGCAGACCATGGTGCTGGCGTGCTGCAAAAAGGGAGATAAGATTATCCTGCCGAGAAATGTCCACCGCAGCGTGATCAATGCCATGGTGCTCTGCGGGGCAAAGCCCATTTATGTGAACCCGGATGTGGATCAGGCGCTGGGGATATCCCTTGGAATGAAACGCGCTGACGTGGAAGCGGCGATCCGGGACAATCCGGACGCGGTGGCAGTGTTTGTCAATAATCCGACCTATTATGGCATCTGTTCGGATCTAAAAGCGATCGTGAAGCTTGCCCATGAAAAAGGAATGAAAGTACTGGCGGACGAGGCGCACGGGACGCACTTTTATTTCGGAAAGGACCTTCCGGTATCTGCCATGGAAGCAGGGGCGGATATTGCTTCCGTGAGCATGCACAAGTCAGGGGGAAGCCTGACGCAGAGCTCCTTCCTCCTCACCGGAAAAGACATGAATCCGGGGTATATCCGACAGATCATCAACCTGACCCAGACCACGAGCGCCTCCTATCTGCTGCTTTCGAGCCTGGATATTTCCAGGAGGAATCTTGCCCTGCGGGGCGAGTCCTCGTTTAAGATGGTGACAGACCTGGCAGATTACGCGAGGGAAGAGATCAACAAGATCGGGGATTACTATGCGTTCGGCCGGGAAATGGTGAACGGGGACAGCATCTACGATTTTGACCCGACGAAGCTCTCGATCCATACTCTGGATATCGGGCTTGCGGGAATCGAAGTCTATGACATTTTAAGAGATGAGTATGATATTCAGATCGAGTTCGGCGACCTGGGAAATATCCTGGCTTACTTATCCATCGGCGACCGGATCCGGGAGGTAGAGCGGCTGGTGACCGCGCTTGCAGACTTGCGGAGACGCTATAAAAAGGACAAGGCGGGAATGCTCTCCCAGGAGTATATTGCTCCCAAGGTGGTCATGACGCCTCAGGATTCATTTTATGCGGAGAAGGAATCCCTGCCGCTGCCGGAGACAAAGGGGCGGATCTGCTCAGAGTTCGTCATGTGTTATCCGCCGGGAATCCCGGTGCTGGCGCCGGGAGAGGAGATCACGGACGAGATCATAGATTATATTGTTTATGCGAAGGAAAAAGGCTGTTCTATGACCGGTCCCGAGGATGAGAAGATCGAGCGGCTGAATGTGCTTGTGTGAAAGGAGATGGCATGACATGGAAATGTGGTTTTCAGATATACACACGGACGGCGTGAAGCTGTCCATCCGCATCGAGGAGCAGCTGTTCAGCGCCCAGAGCGAGGTGCAGCGGATCGATGTGCTGGAGTCAAAGGATTTCGGAAAGATCCTTGTGGTGGACGGGGATCTGATGCTGACAGAGCGCGACGAGTTCATTTACCATGAAATGATCACGCACGTGCCCATGGCAGTGCACCCGGATGTGAGAGAGGTGCTTGTCGTGGGAGGAGGAGACGGCGGCGTGGTCCGGGAATTGATCAAGTATGACACCATCGAGCGGATTGACGTGGTGGAGCCGGATCCCCTTCTTGTAGAAGTGTGCCGGAAATATATCCCGGAGATCGCCAACAGTCTGACAGACGACAGAGTCACGATTTTCCACGAGGACGGGCTGCGGTTCATCCGCTCCAAAGGGGACGCGTATGACCTGATCATTATTGACTCGCCGAATCCGTTCGGCGCGGGAGAGGGATTGTTTACAAAAGAGTTTTACGGCAACTGTTACAATGCGCTCCACGAGGACGGTATCATGATCAATCAGAATGAGAGCCCGTTCTATACGGAAGAAGCATTTCAGTGCCAGCGGATGCACAAGCGGATCGTGGAGACATTCCCCATCTGCCGGGTATATCAGGCGCATATCCCGTCTTACCCGTCAGGACACTGGCTCTTTGGCTTTGCGTCAAAGAAATACCATCCGTTGGATGACCTGGATAAGGTGGCGTGGAAACTGAAAGGAATCCGCACGAAATATTATGAGCCCAGGCTGCACGCAGGCGTGTTTGCGCTTCCGGCATATGTAGAAGAACTGCTGGAAGATGTAGAGAGATAATCTGCGGGAGTGAGTTTGGGGAAAAGTGGAATACAGATGAGAATGAGGAAGGAAAAATGCAGAAAAATGTATTAAATTTTATCGGATGTGACGCTGAGTATGACGAGGCAGACGTGGTGCTGTTCGGCGCGCCTTTTGATTCGACCACGTCTTTCCGCCCGGGAACCCGGTTCGCGGGAGCAGCGGTGCGGGGGGATTCCTACGGGCTGGAGATATACAGCCCGTACCAGGATAAAGAACTGACTGAGAATAAAATTTATGACTGCGGCGACCTGGAGCTGACGATCGGAAGCTCTGTGCGGGCGCTGGAGCAGATCGAAGAGTGCGTGGAAAAGATATTGTCAGACGGGAAGCTGCCGTTTATGATCGGCGGGGAACATTTGGTCACTCTTGGAAGTGTCCGCGCCGCTGTGCAGCAGTATCCGGATATGCATATCATTCATTTTGACGCGCATACGGATCTGAGGGAGGACTATCTGGGCGTCGAACTGTCCCATGCCTGCGTGATCCGGCGGTGCTGGGAACTGGTGGGGAACGGACGTATCCATCAGTTTGGCATCCGTTCCGGCGAGAAGTATGAATTTGACTGGGCAAAGCGCGGGCATACAGACTTTCATCCCTTCAGTCTGGCAGGGCTGGGAGAAGTGCTGGAAACGCTCGGGGACGCGCCCGTGTATTTTACGGTTGATCTGGATGTAATGGATCCGTCGGTATTTCCTGGGACAGGGACGCCGGAGCCCGGAGGCGTGGATTTCCTCACAGCAATGAAAGCTGTGACAGAAGTGTGCAGGAGAGTAAATCTGATCGGCTGTGACGTGAACGAGCTTTGCCCGCCCTGTGATCCCACCGGAGCATCCACGGCAGCAGCATGCAAGATCATCAGAGAGATGCTGATCGCGATCGTGAACAGATAAAACGGTGAACTGACAGAACATACAGTGAAAATATACAGCAGGCCCGGTAAATGACGGGCGGAGAGGAGAAGTAAAATGGGAAAAGTAATGGTAATCGGCTGCGGAGGCGTGGCGAGTGTGGCAATCCATAAGATCTGCCAGAATGACGAGGTGTTTACAGAGCTGTGCATAGCCAGCAGGACAGTGTCAAAGTGTGACGCGCTCAAAGAGAAGCTGGAAGGGACGACAAAGACAAAGATCACGACTGCACAGGTAGACGCGGATGACGTAGAAGCGCTGACAGAACTGATCAAAAAGGAGCGGCCCGAGGTGGTGCTGAATCTGGCGCTTCCGTATCAGGATCTTACGATCATGGATGCGTGTCTGGCAGCAGGCGTTCATTATATCGACACTGCGAATTATGAGCCGGAAGATACGGCGAAGTTTGAGTATAAATGGCAGTGGGCATACAGGGAGAAATACGAGAAGGCAGGGCTGACCGCGCTGCTTGGAAGCGGATTCGATCCGGGCGTTACGAGCGTGTTCTCCGCTTATGCGCTGAAACATTATTTTGACGAAATAAACTATATTGATATCTTAGACTGCAATGCTGGCGATCACGGCTATCCGTTTGCAACGAACTTCAATCCGGAGATCAATATCCGGGAAGTGTCGGCAAAAGGCTCTTACTGGGAGGACGGCCACTGGGTAGAGACAGAACCCATGGAGATCAAGCGGGTATATAATTTCCCGGAGATTGGAGAAAAGGACATGTACCTGCTTCACCATGAAGAGATCGAATCTCTGGCGCTCAACATCCCGGGCATCAAGAGGATCCGTTTCTTTATGACATTCGGCGAGAGCTATCTGACGCATCTGAGATGTCTGGAAGATGTGGGCATGACGTCCATAGAGCCGATCATGTATGAGGGAAGAGAGATCGTGCCGCTCCAGTTCTTGAAGGCAGTGCTGCCGGATCCGTCTTCCCTGGGCCCGCGGACAAAAGGAAAGACAAATATCGGCTGTATTTTCATCGGCAAGAAGGATGGGCAGGAAAAGAAACTCTACATATATAATACGTGCGATCATCAGGAGTGCTACAAGGAAGTGGGTTCCCAGGCAGTCGCTTATACGACAGGCGTTCCGGCGATGATCGGGGCAATGATGGTGATGACCGGGGTATGGAAGAAACCGGGCGTATATAATATGGAAGAGTTCGACCCGGATCCGTTTATGGAGGCTCTCAATAAATGGGGGCTGCCGTGGAAGATCAGCGAGAACCCGGATCTGGTAGAGTAAATTTGGCTTAAGAGGGGGTCCGCTTCTAAGCCGGAAATTTAAAGAAAAACCGGGCAGGCGGCGGAATGGATTTAGGTGATAGCAGATAATTTACGAGATAGAAGATAATTTGTGTGACGGGTGGTTTGTATGAGACGGGATGAGTTGAGGACTCCCTGCTTTGTGGTACGGGAGGAAGGGCTTAGGAGAAATCTTGAGATACTTAAAGGGATCTGCGAGGAAACGGGATGCAGGATCCTGCTGGCGCAGAAGGCATTCTCCATGTATCGTGTGTACCCGCTGATCGGGCAGTACCTGGACGGGACCACGGCGAGCGGGCTGTATGAAGCGAGGCTGGGATATGAGGAGATGGGGATGGAGAACCATATCTTCTCTCCGGCATATAAGGAGGAAGAGATGCCGGAGATCCTGAGGCTGTGCGATCATATTGTTTTTAATTCTCCGGCACAGGTGAAGAAATATAAGGATCAGGTGAAACAGGCTGGAAGGAGCATGGGACTGCGTGTCAACCCGGAGTGTTCCACCCAGGAGGGACATGAGATATATGATCCGTGCGCTCCGTTCTCCAGGCTGGGCACAACGCTGGAGAATCTGGAAAAAGAGATGACGGAAGAAGATATCGCGGCTCTGGACGGACTGCATTTTCACACGCTGTGCGAGCAGAATTCGGACGATCTGGAGAAGACGCTTGCAGCGGTGGAAGAGAAGTTCGGGAAATATTTATATCAGATGAAATGGCTGAATTTCGGAGGCGGGCATCACATTACAAGGCCGGATTATGACCGGGAACTGCTGAAGCGCTGTATCCGCCATATGAAAGATACCTACGGAGTGGAAATCTATCTGGAACCGGGGGAGGCAGTGGCGCTGAATGCCGGCGAGCTTATCACAGAAGTGCTGGAGATCGTGGAGAACGGGATGCAGATCGCGGTCCTGGACGCGTCTGCCGCGTGCCATATGCCGGACGTGCTGGAGATGCCGTACCGCCCGCCTCTGAAAGACGCCGGGGATCCGGCGGGGGAGAGCGGCGGCAGCAGTCCTGCGGACAGCGGCGCGGCAGAATGCGCGCGGCCGTATGTGTACCGGCTTGCGGGTCCGACATGCCTGGCAGGTGATGTGATCGGAGATTACTCCTTTGCACAGCCGCTGAGATGCGGAGACCGGCTGGAATTCCAGGATATGGCGATCTATACGATGGTGAAGACAAATACATTTAATGGGATGCGTCTGCCGGATATAGTCCTTGAAAGAGAGGACGGGACGTGCGAGATCGTGAAGACATTTGGATATGAGGATTTTAAGGCGAGGCTGTAAGGGCTTCGCCTTTTGTGTAAGTTTACTTTTGCCGCTTTGTCCGCTATAATAAAGATACTTTTAGGGAGTTTGTTTTTTCAGGTTTATTCCGTCGCGCCGATAAGAATGCGAATGAAGAAAAAAGAAAGAAATCCGAATGAAACACGCTGGGGAGATGCAGGATATGACCGTATCATCAGCCGGGAAGAGCGGATCGCAGAGATCCGGCAGTTTACCCTGCTGAGTGATGTGTTCCTTTCAGTGGCACTGGCTGATCCGGCGGCGTGCCAGCATGTGCTGCGGATACTGACCGGGATTGAGAGCCTGACTGTGAAAGAGGTGAGGACTCAGTATACGCTGTCAAAGATTCAGTCACACAGCGCCCGGCTGGATGTGCTTGCAGAGGATGGGGATGGAACACTGTATCTTATAGAGATTCAGCGAAAAGATACTGTGGATCATCCAAGGAGAATACGATTCTATGGGGCGATGGCAGACTGCGAATTTCTGGAAAAAGGCAGAGAATACAAAGACTTGCCCGAACGGTATGTTATCTATATCAGCGAGACGGACATATGGAAGAAGGGAAAAACTGTGTATCCTGTAAGAAAATATTTGGGAGAGAAAGAGATTCCGTATGATGATGGAGAGCATATCATTTATGTAAATGCGCAAGTCGATGACGGATCAAGGATTGCGGAACTGATGAAATATTTTCGCACAGCAGACCCCGAGGATAACAGCGAGGGAGAGTTGTCAAAGCGGGTGAGATTTCTGAAAGAGGAAGAAGGAGGAAGAAAGACGATGTGTGAAGTGGCGGAGAAGATCGAAAGGCGGGGAGAACAGATAGGAGAACAGCGCGGGCGTGAAGCCAAAGCCAGAGATACGGCACGGAATCTCTCTGAGATGGGAATGAGCCTTGAGAAGATCGCTCAGGCGGTGGATGAGAATATCAATGTTGTGCGCCAATGGCTGTCGGGTGCAGAATCTAAGAGTTGATCAGCTGTGGAAAACAGCAGAAGGGAGGCCGCTATGGCAGAGGGAAAGAGTAAAGAGGGGAAAACTGATTTAAAAGCGGAAGAAACTCATATCAGGAAAGCGCCCGGAGGCAGAAAGCGCAGAGCAAGGCGGAGAAACAGAAAGCCGGTGATTATTGCATGTTCGGTCGTAATGGCTGTTGTCATCTGCGCCGCAGCGGGTGTCATTATATGGGAAGTACTCAGCAGAAGACCGGTTGCGGCTGATACAGTGAAGGAATATTTTGCTCTTCTTGATAAGGGTGATTATGCCGGTATGTATGAGCTTTTGTCTGACGGGTCAAAAAAGGAAATCTTAGAGGAAGATTTTATAGAGAGAAATCAGAATATTTACGAGGGAATCGAAGCGGCGGATATAAAGGTCACCATTCCGGAGGAGGAAAATGTGACAAGGGAAGATACGGAGACTGTCACATACGGGACTTCTATGGAGACATCAGGGGGAACCCTGGAATTTGATAATCAGATGACCCTTGTAAAAAGCGACAGCGGCGAATACCGTGTTGAATGGGATTCGACTCTGATCTTTCCGTCTCTTCTGGAAGGATACCGCGTGTCAGTGAATACAGTGCCGGCTCAGCGGGGATCGATCTATGACAGAAACGGGACGGTTATTGCCGATCAGGGGACTGTGTCAGAGGTCGGGCTGGTGCCGGGGAAAATGAATGAGGATCCCGCGGCGGATATCCAGAAGATCGCGGATATACTGGGGCTTACAGCAGAGGGGATCAACGAGGAGCTCAGCGCGTCCTGGGTGCAGGATGATTCTTTTGTTCCCCTGAAGCAGATCGCGAAAGATGACACGGCAAAAGAGGAGCAGCTCCTTCAGATACCGGGAATCCTTATCAATGACGCAGAAGCAAGGATCTATCCTCTGGGAGCGGCGGCGGGACATCTGACCGGATACGTGCAGGCGATCACCGCGGAAGAACTGGAGGAGAAACAGGGCGAGGGCTATCATGCGAACAGTGTAATCGGAAAAGCAGGGCTGGAAGCCGCTTTTGAAGAACAGCTCCGGGCCGAGGACGGCGTGGAGATCAATATAGTAGATGAGGGCGGCAGCGTGCTCGAGACGCTGGCATCCAAAGAGGCGAAGAATGGCGAGGATATCCGTGTGACGATTGATGCTTCTCTGCAGCAGACTGCATATGAACAGTTTAAAGATGAACGCGGCGCCGTGGCGGCAATGAATCCGGTGACAGGAGAGATTCTGGCGCTGGTGAGTACGCCCGGATACGACCCGAACGAATTCATTCTGGGAATAACAGACGCCCGGTGGGAAGAACTGAATAATCCGGAGACCATGCCGCTTCAGAGCCGTTTCCAGAGTACATGGGTCCCGGGGTCAACATTTAAGGGGATTACGGCGGCCATTGGTGTGGACAGCGGGAAGCTCGACCCGGCAGCGAACCTCGGCTATGTGGGGCTGAGCTGGCAGAAGGATGAGAGCTGGGGAGATTATTATGTTACAACCTTGACCGATTACGGAGAGAATGTGAATCTGGAAAATGCGCTTGTATACTCTGACAACATTTATTTTGCCAGAACCGCGCTGAACATTGGCGCGGATGTGATGAAGGAGTATTTCGGGAAGATGGGATTCGACGAAGAGATCCCGTTTGAACTCAGCCTTCAGCAGTCAACCTACGACGACGACGGAAATATTGATTCAGATATACAGCTCGCAGATACCGGTTACGGTCAGGGCCAGCTCCTGGTAAATCCGGTCCACATGCTGTCCATGTATTCCATGTTTGTGAATGGAGGAAACATGATCCAGCCGGTCCTGACATTGGAGGATGGTTACACTGCGAAAGTATGGAAGCAGCAGGTGATCTCCCCGGAAACAGCAGAGACTGTGAAAAGTGACCTGATTCAGGTTATAGAGAATCCTTCCGGCACTGGCGCCGTCGCAAAGATCGACGGGATCACGATGCTGGGCAAGACAGGAACGGCAGAGATCAAGGACAGCCAGGATGACACTGACGGAATAGAACGCGGCTGGTTCATCTGCGAGACCGCGGACGCGGCGGCTGCGAAACCGGTGGCGGTAGTAGGAATGATCGAGGATGTGAAGGGAAAAGGCGGAAGTAATTATGTGACCCAGAAGGTGGGGAATATTGTCTCTGCATATGTGCCGGCGAATTAGAAATGCTTTAAATTGGTAATATTTACCAGTTCTTTGCAATGCTTTGATATTGCATAGCGGGCTGTAGTAGTGTAAAATAGGGGCTGTGTATAATATGTTTGTATAAGGAATAAGGAAATGAAAGTACAAAAAGAATTTGTTTTGAGGGAGATCGCCGGAGATTACGTGATCATTCCGACCGGGAAAACCGTACTGACATTTAATGGCTTGATAACAGTGAATGAGGTGGGCGCAGATTTATGGAAGATGCTCCAGTCGGAAGTAACGTTTGATGATCTGCTGAATGGCATTCTGGAGACATATGATGTAGACGAAGAGACAGCAAGGGAAGACATACAGGAATTTCTGGATACGTTGATAGAAGGCGGAATACTGGATAAACCGGAGGAAACATAATAGGCGGGCATGTGGCAGGTGCGGCTGTATGATGGATAGAGTTCATCATACAGTCGTATTTTTTGCCGGAAAATACGGACAAAACAGTCAGATAAATCGGAATTTATCTGACTAATAACTACTCTTTCTGTGCAGACATCCGCTGCTTCCCGAGACATGAAAAATCGCCACCTGTGATGAAGTGACGATTTCGGCTCGGGAATTCTATCAATGGATAAGCCAGCTGTAATCCTTTCGGCAGTCAAGAATATATTCTACATAGACTTTATCATCCTGGATTTGATAAAGGACAAGATACCATTTTTCGATAAACATCCTGTGGTATTTATTTGGTGTGATATACAGTTCTTCAAAAAACGGGAAACGCTGTGGCAGTTTACAGAGGGAGCGCAGCGCAGTCATAATCTCTTTCTTTTTCGCCGCCGCTGCCTCCTTATTGACCTGAGCCATAAAGCGTATGTGCGCGCCTAACATCCGTTTTGCTCTGTCAGAAACAATAACTTTATACTTTCTGTTTTCATCCATATGCTATACCTCTGCAATCACTTCGTCGAGATAGTCATCCAGTTCTTCCAGAGTGCAGCCGCATCTTCCTGCAATCCTGTCTTCCTCAACTGCCAGAAGCTCTTCGCGAAGCTTCAGCATCTTTTCCCTGCGGTTAAAAGTCTCAATATCCATTACGACCAAATCACCCTCTCCGTTTTTGGTAAGAAAGACAGGCTCTGCGGTTTTTCGGCACAATTCTGCAATCTCGTTGTAATTCTGCCGGATTGCTGCGGATGGACGGATATTCATAATAACACCTCCTGGTATATGGCTTATATCTGATAGCAGTATTCTAATAGTATTGTATTTGAATTATACTATTTGGTCAAGGCTTTTAACAGACATATTTTTGATGAGAAAGTTTTACATTTCTTTCATTTACTATTGCATAGTGCAGTGTTGTATCGATCTGGGTGTGCCCCAGAAGTTTCTGCACCTGCTCGATGGGCATGCCTTTTTCAATCGCCATGGTAGCCATCGTCCGCCGGAATTTATGAGGATGAACATGATGGACGTGTGAGGCATCCCCGAGCCTGGCGAGAAAGCGTTCAACTCCTGCGATTGAAAGCCGGTTCCAGGGCGAATGAAGCCCGACAAAAAGCGCGCAGTTCGTATCGCTTCTCTCTGCCAGGTACTGCTGGAGGTGAATTTTTGTTTTGGCATCAAAATAGACCCTGCGCTCTTTATCCCCTTTTCCGAGGACAATGCATTCCCTGCTGCTGAAATTGATATCAGACCGGTTCAGATTTACCAGCTCTCCCACGCGGATCCCGGTGGAAATCAGCAGGTCTATAATTGCAAGATCCCTGGAATTGCGGCACTGATCCCTCAGCTTTTCCAGATTTTCATCTGTCAGAGTCTCCTTGACGAGCTGCGTGGCTTTGACCTTATGAATGCGGCGGACAGGGCTTTTGGCAATATAATCTTCGTCCTCGAGCCAGATGAAAAAAGAAGACATAATGCGGCGGATATTGTCCAAAGTCACCTTGCTGGAATTACGCATATCCTGATAGCGGTATAAATAAAAACGAATATCATCTGTTTCGATTTCGCAGACATTTTTTTGAATCGAGTTGATCATGTTCAGCAATGTCGCAGAGTAATACTTCAGGGTGTTTTCGGAACAGCCCTCCACCTTCTTGGCCGCAATAAAAAGATTCAGGAG
>DXCD01000103.1 GCA_019116185.1 Candidatus Mediterraneibacter stercorigallinarum | reverse complement strand
CTATTATACTATCAAGTTGCGGCAAATGTCAACACTTTTTTTAAAAAGTATTTTAAAGTTTTTTTCAAAGCATTTTAGAGTATGAAAAAGCCTTCTGCCATAATATAAAAAAGAGGTTTCGGGAATGAGCGTTTTCATTTTTGATATTGCTGGAATTACCATACAACTTATGGTAGAATTCATTAAGAACGGTAATGCACAAATTAACTACGGAGGATAAAGAAGATGAACGGAAAAACGGGATATGCATTTCGGATTGTGCTGGGCGGCTACCTGGCATATCTGGGGATCAGGATGTTAATCCAGATGGCAGATGAAAGACCGGGCAATATGGTATTTATGAGTGTGATGGCGGTTATATTTATTGTGATCGGGGGAGGATATGCTGTCTACAGCTTAAAAAAAGTATGGGAGATCAGAAAAGAGGAAAAAGGCATGGCAGCTGCAGCGGAAGAAGAGACTGAACCGGAAGACGCAGATGTGCGGCCTATTGATGTAAGAGGGGCGGATGAGGTGCCGGAAGAGAAGACGGAAGCAGTGGCAGAAGAACCGGACGGGGAAATGGAACAAACAGCAGAAGAGCAGGAAGAAGAAATTGAAAATGATTACGAGGAGAAATAGCGATGCGTGTAGGTATGGGTTATGACGTCCACAGGCTGACTGCGGGCAGGAAACTGATCTTAGGAGGAGTAGAAATTCCGTACAGCAAGGGGCTTCTGGGACATTCTGACGCGGACGTGCTGGTTCACGCAGTGATGGATGCCCTGCTGGGGGCAGCGGCTTTGGGAGATATCGGACAGCATTTTCCCGATACAGATCCCGAATATGAGGGGATTTCCAGTATAAGGCTGCTTGAGCATGTAGGCAGTCTGCTGGATGAGCGGGGATATGTGATCGAAAATATTGACGCCACGATCATCGCGCAGCGACCCAAAATGCGTCCTTATATTGATCAGATGAGAGAGAATATTGCAAATGCGCTGCAGATAGAGACAGATCAGGTGAATGTGAAGGCTACGACAGAGGAAGGACTCGGGTTTACCGGGACTGGGGAAGGGATTTCTTCCCAGGCAGTCTGCGCGCTGGAGAAATATATGAATTACAGCAGCATGGACGTGACGCAGGGAAGCCCTGCATGCAGCGGATGCTGTGCCCGTGGGGCGGGAAAGGACAGTCAGGATGATACTGCGGAAGCTGGAACAGAGTGAACATGACAGGACCAGGAGGCTCTGGGAGGAAGTATTCACTGAGGATACCAAGGCATTTCTGGATTATTATTACTATATTAAGACAAGGGATAATCAGATTTATGCAGTGGAGGAAGATGGAGATATCTGCTCCATGCTGCAGCTCAATCCTTACAAAGTCGTGGTGGAAGGCACGGAGTTTCCCTCTGCGTATGTGATTGCTGTCGCTACAAAGGCGGAATACCGCAGACGCGGTTATATGGGAGCTCTGCTCAGGGCATCTCTGCACGACATGTATGAACAGAAATTTCCCTTTACTTTTCTGATGCCTGCGGCGGAGGCGATCTATACGCCATATGACTTCCGTTATATTTACATCCAGGACATTGGAACTCTCATGCAGAAGGAGCCGGGAGAGATGTGGTTCTGGCAGAGCGGAGAAAGGAAATCTGAAGAGGCGGCAGCTTCGGAATATGACGACGAAACCCATGGCATATTATGTTCGGATGCAGGCTTGTGGGATGCGGAAGAAATGGCAGATTTCTTTGCCGGGAATTTTGCAGATCAGTTTCAGGTGTGTACGGTCAGGGACAGCGCTTATTACCAGACAATGGTCCTGGAACAGCAGAGCGAGAGGGGCGGGGTGTGTCTGATGCGCGAGGGCGGCGCGCTGAAAGGGTTTTATGCCTATGCAGCGGAAGAGGGACTGGAGATCCGGGAGCCGCTTTTCCTTCCGGGGTATGAAGGGGCGTTCCGGCGCTCTGTCCGGGAATTGGCAGAACAGTGCGGGAAGCAGGGGCAGTCAGAGATCAGGGTTCATGCCTGCCCGGCGGAATTTTCCTCAGAAAAGAAGCCCCTTATCATGGCGCGTATCATCTGTCTGGACAGGCTTCTGGCTGCGTTGAAAGTGCCGGAAAGCGAGAGCGTGGATTGTTCTTTCGCTGTGATCGATCCGCTGATAACGGAGAACAGCCATGTCTGGAGAGTGACAAGCAGCGAGGGAGAAACACAGCTCCATGTGCGGGAGACAGAGGATTCCGAAGGAGTCCTTCCCATCGCAGGGCTGACAGAGCTGCTGTTCGGCAGGGTGACGGCGGAAGAGCTGAAAACGCGAGATGAGGTGATCCTGACGGAACATCTTGCAGGAGAGCTGGAGAAGATCACGAAACTGACCGGGGTCTGCTTTAACGAAGTGGTTTAGGTTGACAAAATCTGAAAAGTTGCATAATATAGGGATATGTTATACAAAAAGGCGGAGAACGGGAAGAGTAACAGATCCGGAAACACTCAGAGAGGGGATGCCATCGGCTGAAAGCAGCCCTGTGTAGGAGGAACTGCGAAGTGCGCCCGGGAGCTGATCCTGTGAATCATAAAGTAGCGGGGTACGTTTCGCATACGTTACATGCATTTGAGTGAAAGAAGCAATTCTTTTATTAGAGTGGAACCGCGGAAATGACTTCGTCTCTAACAAGGGACGGGGTTTTTTTATTGCAGCGGGCAGGATGCATATGATGAAAGCTTTTGAAAAAGGCTGCCTTAAAAGGAGAACAAAATGGGAATCATATCGTATATAAAAGAAGAAATACAGGTCGTCAGGGAGCGGGATCCCGCAATCAAGTCTAACATGGAAGTGTTACTGTATCCGAGCTTCCGCGTGATCCTGAGGTACCGGATGGCGCATAAGCTGTACCTGAAGAAACATTATTTTCTGGCCCGCTGGATCTCCCAGAGGGCAGCCCGGAAGACCGGGATTGAGATCCATCCGGGAGCAACGATCGGCAGAGGGCTGTTCATTGACCACGGGAGCGGCGTTATCATAGGAGAGACGACCGTGATCGGGGACAATGTGACCCTGTATCAGGGAGTCACTTTGGGAGGAACCGGCAAAGAGCAGGGGAAGCGCCATCCGACTTTGGAAGATAATGTGATGGTGAGCGCAGGAGCCAAGATACTCGGTTCATTTACGATCGGAGAGAATTCGAAGATCGGGGCAGGCTCTGTAGTGCTGGAGGAAGTGCCTCCGAACTGTACGGTGGTGGGAGTGCCCGGACGTATTGTCCGCATGGATAATAAGAAAGTACCCCGCACGGATATGGATCAGATCCATCTGCCTGACCCGGTGCTGGACGACATCCGGAAGCTTCAGGAAGAAAATATCCGTCTTCACGGCGAGCTGAGAAGGCTTGTGAAAGAGATAAGATGTATAGAAAAGAAAGGAGAATACGATGAAGATCTATAATACGATGTCAAAGAGAAAAGAAGAATTTGTCCCCCTGGAGGAGGGAAAGGTGAAAATGTATGTGTGCGGTCCTACTGTGTACAATTTCATCCATATCGGGAACGCGCGTCCCATGATCGCGTTCGACACGGTGAGACGTTATTTTGAGTATAAAGGATATGATGTGAATTTTGTTTCCAACTTTACAGACGTGGACGACAAGATCATAAAGAAGGCAATAGAAGAAGGCGTGACCGCGGAAGAAGTGTCGAAACGGTATATCGCAGAGTGCAAAAAAGACATGGAGGCAATGAACATCAAGCCGGCTACAAAGAATCCCCTTGCAACAGAGGAGATCTGCGGCATGGTGGATATGATCCAGACATTGATCGACAAGGGATATGCCTATGAGAAGAACGGGACAGTGTATTACCGTACAAGGAAATTCGAGGGCTACGGCAAGCTTTCACATAAAAACCTGGATGACCTTCAGTCCGGCGGAAGAGCGCTGCTGGTGACCGGGGAGGATGAAAAGGAAGATCCGCTTGATTTCGTGCTCTGGAAGCCGAAGAAGGAAGGGGAGCCCGCATGGCAGTCGCCATGGAGCGAGGGCCGTCCGGGATGGCATATTGAATGCTCCGAGATGTCCAAGAAATATCTGGGTGAGCAGATTGACATCCACGCAGGCGGGGAGGACCTGATCTTCCCGCACCACGAGAACGAGATCGCCCAGAGCGAGGCCGCGAACGGCAAGGAATTTGCGAAATACTGGATGCACAACGGCTTCCTGAACATTGATAACCGCAAGATGTCCAAGTCTCTGGGGAATTTCTTCACTGTGCGGGAGATCAGCGAGAAATATGATCTTCAGGTGCTCAGGTTCTTTATGCTGAGCGCGCACTACAGAAGCCCCTTAAACTTCAGCGCGGAGCTGATGGAGGCTGCAAAGAACGGCCTGGAGCGTATTCTGACAGCTGCGGAGAATCTGAGATTCCTTTCGGGCAGCACAAGCGCAGAGGAGATGACAGAGGAAGAGAAGGAGCTGTATGCGAAGACAGAAGAATATGTCGCTTCCTTTGAGCGTGCAATGGACGATGATGTTAACACAGCAGATGCTATCGCAGCGGTCTTTGATCTCGTAAAATATATCAATACCACAGCAGACGGAAGCCGTTCGAAAGAATTTCTGGACAGCCTGTACGCGCGGCTTGAGACATTGACAGATGTGCTCGGGATCATTATTGATAAGAAAGAAGAAATCCTGGACGCAGAGATTGAAGCTATGATCGAGAAACGCCAGGCTGCAAGAAAAGAGAGAAACTTTGCGCTGGCTGACCAGATCAGGGATGAACTTCTTGCAAAGGGGATCATCCTTGAGGATACGAGAGAAGGAGTAAAATGGAAAAAGGCATAGAATTTGGGTTCGAGCATTATATGGAACAGATACCGGGGATGGGCACAGTGGATCCCCGTACAAGCTCTCCGCTTGTACTTGCGTATATCGGGGACTGTGTCTTTGACCTGATTATAAAAATGATGGTCGCGGGCAGGGGAAACCGGCAGGTACACAAGCTGCATGAGGAGACGAGCCGGTATGTGCAGGCATCTGCCCAGTCCTTTATGATGCGCGCCATGCAGGAGCATCTGACAGCAGAAGAACACGCGGTGTACCGGAGAGGGAGAAACGCCCGCAGCGTATCACCGGCAAAGAACCAGTCCATCACAGATTACCGTCGTGCTACCGGATTTGAGGCGCTGATCGGATATCTGTATCTGAACAGGGAATACGGGCGGCTTACAGAACTCGTGGCCATCGGGCTTGAAAGCATGGAGGAGCATATGGAGTCAGCAGAAACAGAAGGGAAAGCAGAGAATGCAGGAAAATAATACAGAGAAAACAGGACAGAATAAGGAGCATACATTGGTCATTGAGGGGCGGAACGCGGTTCTGGAGGCATTCCGTTCCGGGCGCACCATTGACAAGATCTTCGTGCTGGACGGCTGCCAGGACGGTCCTGTCCGCACCATTGTCCGCGAGGCGAAAAAGCACGGCGCGATCTTGAATTTCGTGGGAAAAGAACGGCTCTCCCAGCTCAGCCAGACCGGCAGGCATCAGGGGGTCATCGCCTATGCCGCTGCATATGATTATGCGGAGGTTGAGGATATGTTAGAGCTCGCAAGAGAGCGCGGCGAGGATCCGTTCCTCATCCTGCTTGACGGGATCGAGGATCCTCATAATCTGGGCGCCATCATACGGACGGCGAATATTGCCGGGGCGCACGGCGTTATTATCCCGAAACGCCGCGCTGTCGGGCTGACTGCAACAGTCGCTAAGACATCAGCGGGAGCGCTCAACTACACACCGGTGGCAAAGGTGACCAATCTGGTCAAGACAATGGAGGAACTGAAGGAGAAAGGGATCTGGTTTGTCTGCGCCGATATGGATGGGAAATCTATGTACAGCCTGGATCTGACCGGTCCCATCGGACTTGTCATTGGAAATGAGGGGGAGGGCGTGAGCCGTCTTGTGAAGGAAAATTGTGACTTTGTCGCAGGCATCCCTATGAAGGGAGAGATCACTTCCCTGAATGCGTCTGTGGCAGGCGGCATCCTGGCATATGAGATCGTGCGGCAGCGGATGCAGAAGGCTTTATAAAGAGGTGCGGTGAAAAATATGGGAAAATATGACAGGCTGACAGATGAACAGCTGATGGAAAAGCTCAGGGCCGGGGATCGGGATATTATGGATTATATCATGGTGAAATACAAATCCATGGTAAGAAAGAAAGCACGGGCCATGTATCTTCTGGGCGGCGAGAATGAGGATCTGATCCAGGAGGGAATGATCGGCCTGATCAAGGCTGTGCGGGATTATGACGAGTCACAGGGAGCGTCTTTTTCAAGTTTTGCCGAACTGTGCGTGTCCCGCCAGATGTACAGCGCGATCGAGGCGTCGAAACGCAAGAAGCATCTTCCGCTGAATACATATGTATCTCTGTATGAGGAGAGCGAGGTTGAGAAAGACGGCAGGACGATGCCTCTGATTGACACTATTGAGCCGGAGCAGGAAAATGATCCGGAAGCGCTGTATTTTGGGAAAGAGTATACCGAGGCTTTTGTAGAACAGCTCAAAGAGAATTTAAGCGCGCTTGAGAATCATGTTCTGTATCTTCATCTTATGGGCACGGATTACAGAAAGATTGCCGAACTGCTTGACAAAAGTCCGAAATCAATTGATAATGCACTTCAAAGGATAAAAAACAAGGCGGAGAAAATGCTCCGCCGGGACGAATGAGAAAGACTGGAGATGAAATGATGAAAAAGAGTGGATATTATGGAATGGCTTTTCTTGTTTTTGGGTTAACGCTGGCGTTAATATACGGAGGTTCGGTCATCCTCGCTTTGGGAGCGGCGATAGGCGGCGCTCTGCTGGGAGGAGAAGCAGGAGTCAACATAATCTATAATTTTATGCTCAATAACTTGAATCTTTATTCGTGCCTGACCTATCTGATACCGGGGGCAGTATTTCTGCTGTGGTATTATTTTGCGTTTGTTGAAAAGCGCGGTATAAAACAGACCGTTTCTTCCCATACAAGACGGCTTACTCCCGCATGCTTCGGATGGGTGGTCCTGCTGGGATTTGCCGTGCAGCATGTGACCTCTCTCATTATGGTGGCGATCAATGCCCTGATGCCGTCTGTAATGAATGAATATACGGAGATGATTGATTCCTCCGGGATATCAGAGTATTCTCTGCTGTGGGCAGTGGCTACGCTGATCCTGCCTCCGATCGTGGAGGAAGTGATTTTCCGGGGGCTGATCCTTCAGTATCTCGGAAAAGCGGGAGCTAGTTTCATCGTGGCGAATCTTATCCAGGCGGTACTTTTCGGGATCTTCCATATGAATCTCGTGCAGGGCATCTATACAGCTCTGCTGGGATTCCTGCTGGGATACCTTGCATACAGATATGACAGTATTTTTGTCCCCATGATACTCCATGCGATCTACAACCTGTTCGGAACAGTGCTGGTGGATCTGGAGAACATGTTCCTTCCGGACGTGCTACTGGTGGTGATCATACTGATCAGTGTCCCGCTGCTCATCGTGACCCTTTTGATGATCCATTTTGGAGTCGGAGAGAAGAAAAAGAAAGCAGGAGAGGCTGTACAATGAGATTTGTGATACAGAGAGTGAGTGAAGCGTCAGGTATGCGTGGATAACAGCCTGATCGGGCAGATCGGAAAGGGATATCTTGTGCTGATCGGCGTTTCGGACAGTGATACAGAAGCTGTCGCTGACAAGATGATACGAAAGATGATCGGGCTGCGGATATTTGAAGATGAAAACGGGAAGACAAATCTTTCCCTTGCGGATGTGGAAGGAAGCCTTCTTCTTGTATCCCAGTTCACGCTCTATGCGAACTGTAAAAAAGGAAACCGCCCCAGCTTTATCGAGGCAGGGGCGCCGGACAAGGCGGAAGCGCTTTATGAGTATATTATCCGGGAATGCAGAAAGTCTGTGCCCAATGTCCGGACAGGGCGGTTTGGGGCAGAGATGCAGGTCAGCCTGGTCAATGACGGACCCTTTACGATCCTGCTGGATTCGGAAACCTTATAGTATAGGTCAAGTGCGCGCGTGCGGACTGTCAAACATCGGCCAGTCAGTCTGAGAGTATTTCCGGCGATATTGTTTTGGCGTCATGCTATATGTTTTTCGAAAGAGTTTGTGGAAATGGCTGGAGTTTTCGTAGCCTACATCTGTGATGATGTTTTCCACAGGCTCTTTTGTTTCTGTGAGGAGATGGGCAGCCTGAAGCAGACGTCTTTTTTGGAGATACTGGCTGAATGTGTAAGGCGAATATTTCTTCATGAGGCGGCTGATATAATAGTCCGGCTGATGGCAGCTCTCGCAGAATTTGGCAAGGGTGGCAGTTTTATAGTTTGTTTCTATATAATTGAGCGCCTCCAGCACCACCTGCTGCTCATAGGAGGAAGGAGAACCGACGGTAATCATATAAGTCCGCTCTGAAAGAGCTAGAAGCAGCACGCCCATGGTGGCCTGAAGGACCTGGCGGCTGTTCCTTCTGCGATGGAGAAGAAGGCGGATCATATTTTCCAGCAGGTTCTTAGCCTCCGGCATATCATGAATATGAAACTGCAAAAAATCACATTCCGAAGGCTTTTTTTCTGCTGCATTCTGAATAAATCTTCTGAGTACAGTGTCCTCTCTGAGCATGCTCAGCGGGTATTGAAGGAACTCCGGAAGAATGACAAAGCGGATGGCTATGTCGCGGAAACCGGCAGAACTGACAGAATGGGACGTGCCCTGCGGGAGAAACAGCAGGTCATCTTCAGTAATCGTGATCTCGGTTGTTCCGTTGATCATATGGGTTGTGGAACCGCTGCACATATAAACAAGTTCAATATAGTTGTGGGTGTGCTCCGGAAGAGATACAAACCGCGGCTGTTTCATGATGTCGATCATGGTCATTGGCTTCATTACGACATCAGAGTCAACAACAGCGCTGCTGCCATCCTTTGTAAAATAAGAGAGCACAGGCCGGTCGCTTTTCAGGATCTCCTGTTCTTGTTCCGTTACATTTTCCAGATATTCTAAAAGTTCTTTATCCAACTGAATCACGCCCCTTTATGCTAATGGATAAGAATTCCCTTCTTGTATAAACTATAGCATATTTATATGCAAATTTCGTCCTGAATTTTGCTGAAAATGACGGTTTTTAACAATTTCTTCATTCTAATTACAAAAAATGACATAAATTTTACAATGCCCGTTCTAATAATTTCCAATGGAAGACATTAGAATATACACAGAAAGAGAGAGGAGAGATTACAGATGATAAAAGTTCCT
>DXCD01000102.1 GCA_019116185.1 Candidatus Mediterraneibacter stercorigallinarum | reverse complement strand
AGCGGACGGAACTCCGGTGGAAGTGACAAAAATATCTGAGGATAAGATTTCTTTCCCGACAGAGCAGGGAGAGACCTATGTGATTGATTTCAACAGCACGCCGGTTAAACTTCAGGCGAAAGTTGACGCGGCAAAAGAGCTCTCCGCGCAGATGACAGATGAGATGCTCTCAACTGCAAAGACAGCGCTGGATACATGCATTGCGGAAGCTGAGCAGATCATCGCGGATCAGGACAGCAGCAAATATTACGACCAGGTGAAGGCGATGGATGAGGCATGCGAGACGGCTCAGGCAGCGATCGCCCTGAAAGATTCTTATGCTGCGGCAGACGCGGCGTATCAGACGGCAGACCTGGATGAGACCTGGGCTGTTTATAAAGAGGCTGTGGCAGAGCTTTACAGCCAGCTTACAAACGCGGCAGCAGTGCTTAGGCTGGAAGGGGCATCGCAGACAGATTACCGCGGCGCGCAGACTGCGCTGGATACAGCCGTATCCGCATTTACAGGGCTTTTGGACAGGCTGACAGTTACATTCACGCCGGGAACGGGAACCGTGTCAGCAGGGCAGGAGATTACGCTGTCCAGCGAATTTGATGATCTTCAGATCCGTTATACAACAGATGGAAATGCGCCGATGTCGTTCTCCGCGCTTTATGAAGGCCCGCTTACAATGACAGGAGAAAAGATGACGGTGAAAGCGGCTTTGTTTGACGGAACACGCCAGATGAGCGATGTATTTACTTGTGTGTATGATACCGGAGGAGAGAGGCAGAATCTTGCGACAACAGCAATATCAGCTGTGGCGTCCTCCGAATATGACGATGCTCACAATGCGCAGAAAGCAGTGGACGGCAACCGGAATGAACCGAGCAGATGGGCAACTCCAGACGGTACATACGAGGCGTGGCTGGAGCTTACATTTGCCGAGGCTATTACCGTGGATGGCGCAAGCGTGTATCAGTACAATATGAGTACTTCTGACAGAAATATTATTACGAATTTCAATATTGAATATTGGGATGGCGAACAGTGGATTCCGGCCCTTTCGGGACAATCTATGGGAGAAGGCGGAGCGACAAGAGAATGGCAGGGAAATTTCGAGGCAGTGACCTCAGACCGGTTCCGTCTGAACCTTGTGGAGTGTGTGAACCCGACGGTGTATGAGTTCGCATTGTTTAAAGCGGGAGAATCCCAGACTGTGGAAGCAGACAAATCCCTGCTGCAGGAGGCGATTGCAGACGCGGAGGCAGTGATCGCGGGAGGACAGCTTGACAATCTGGACGAGGATGTCCGCGAGAGCTTTATGACTGTTTACGATTACGCGGCAGCTGTCAATGAAAATCCAGGATCATCACAGGATACGGTAGACCGGACTTACAATGCCCTGACAGAAGAACTGGACAAGATCGCTGATCTGGTGAAGCCGGTAAGCAAGAAAAACTTGGAATTCTTCCTGAATCAGGCGAAGACCTTGGTGGAGGATGGATCTGTTGCAGGCTGCGTAGAGTCTGTGCAGAAGCTTTTTGAAGAAGCGATTGCAGAGGGCGAGGCAGTGATGGCAGATGAGTTCGCGACAAGGGATGAGGTGTTCCGGGCAGCGGCAAAACTGATGTATGCGGTTCAGGCGTCGGATTTAAAGGCAGGTGACAAGACAGATCTTGAGATGGCGGTTGAACTGGGCGATATGATTGACCTGACCAAATATGTGGAAGCAGGACAGGCGGAATTTACCGAGGCTCTTGCGAAAGCAAAAGAGGTGCTGGATGACGGAGATGCATTCCAGGAAGATGTTGACAGTGCATGGAGTGCACTCGTAGAGGCAATGGCTGATCTGAGACTGAAGGCAGACAAGTCTGTGCTTGAAGATCTGATCAGCCAGATGCAGAATCTGGACCTGACCGGATACACGGAAGAGAGTGCATCCGTGTTCCGCGCAGCGCTGGCGGCGGCAAATGACATTCTTGCGGATGAGACCTTATCTGAGAATGATCAGGCGAAGGTGGATGAAGCAGCGGCAGCCCTTCAGGCAGCATACGACGGACTTGAGGCGGCTCGGACTGAAGAACCGGAGAATCCGGGCAGCGGTGCTGTGGAAGAGCCACAGAATCCGAGCGGTGACAGCGGAAATCAGGGAGGAACTGCAGCAGGAGACGGCAGCGGCTCCGGTACAGGCAATGGAAATCAGAATACCACAGCGGGCAGCCAGAATGGCGGCGGCAGCACTGGAAACAGCAGTGTGAAAGCAGCGAAGACCGGAGATGCCGCCCCGATCGCGGCAGCAGGCATGATGATTGTGATTTCTGCGGCGGCAGCCGCGGCTGTACTGCGAAAAAAAGCAGGAAAATAAAACAAAGCGTCACGGAGTAAAAATCGGATTATAGAATAAAGAAAAGCAGGAAGAGACAGCGCAGAAAAGCGCTGTCTCTCTCAAACTGCCGTAAAATATTTTTAGTAGAAAATATATGAATTGCGCCATGATTTGAAAAAAATGTCAGAAAATATTTATTATGGCAATACGCAAACGGATCAAGTAAAATAAAATAGATAAAAAATACAAGGAGGAAAAGTGATGAAAAGAGGGAAAAGTATCGCAGCGTGGCTTTTAACGTGCGCGCTTGTGATCACAACACTTCTTTCAGGCACCCCGGTGTCTGTGTCCGCTGAGGAGAATGCGGAAGACAGCCTGGTGAACATTGCAAAAAACTGTGATGTCACTGTGCCGGAGAACGAGAATGCTGTTGCTAATATGTTTGACGATAATACGCAGACGATCTGGTCCCCAGCCACACAGGCAGGATGGCCGGCAACAGTAACGTTCAAACTCCCGGCTGAGAACACAAAGCCGGTGGAGAAGATCTCGATCAAGTTCAAGGTCGAGAATTCATCCCAGGATAACTGGGCAATGGATGTGAAACTCGGTTATTATGTCAACTCTGTGACAACAGACGAGCTGATCGCAAAAGAGGTAACAGGACATAAATTAAAAGACGAGTTTGTATTTGAATTTGAGGAGCCGATCAATGTCTCCCATGTGCTTGTGACCATGTCTAATCCCACGAACGGGGATCAGACCGCGACATTCTGGCCGCAGATCGCGGAGATGGGGATCTTTGTGGCAGAGGACAGCCAGCAGGAAGACCTGGATAATCTGGCTTCCGGCGCTGCAATCACTTCCTGCGGGGGAAGCGCGGGAACAGCTGCGAACCTGACGGATAATAATTACAGCAGCCTGTATGTGTTCTATAATGGGGGCATGTCCTCTATTGACGGGGAAGCATGGGTTCAGGCAGATCTTGGAAGGGACGCGGATGTAAGCTCCCTGGAGATCGCGTTTGAACATTTGTCTTCCGATGCAAATAATTTCCAGTTTACATACAGTATCTATGGAAGGAGCACGTCGGACGAGGACTGGATACCCCTTGTGACAGGAGCAAAAGCGGACCGTACCGCAAACAGCGTGAACGAGCATCTGCTGGGAGTTGACGGGGCTTCCGTAAAGTTAAGCAAGATTAAGATCGTAATCGACGAGATTACAAGTACAGGCGGAGATCCGTGGCCGGCGATTGCGGAGTTCAAGATCTTCGGGAAAGAACAGCCTATCGAGGATCCGGACAACCTTGCATGGAACAAACCGGCTCATACCAATACGAACCAGACGGCAGCCGGAAGGATCACGGACGGCAATACAGCGGCCGGCTGGAGCGGGTCCTACTATCCGGGGTATGTGGATATTGACCTGGAAGAGAACTACAATATCTCTGACATCGAAGTATATCTTCCTTCTGCGGGGTATTCCCAGTACGATATTTACACCAGCATGGACGGACGGGATTTTACAAAGCTTCTGAGCAAGACCGATAAAGAAAGTACTCCGGAGACCGGAGACCGGTATGAAGTGGACGTGGAGGCGCGTATTGTCCGGGTATATTTGAACTATCAGTCGGCCGGAAGCAACGCGGTGATCAATGAGGTCCGCGTCCTGGGCGAGGCAAGCGGCACTCCGGTACAGGAGAAACCGGCCATTGAGATTGAAAATTTCGAGGGCAGTAAATATGATGTAGAGATTACGGATGAGATGACGATCCAGGAAGTGCAGGGAATCATCTCACGTCAGCTGGGAGACGAGTATGTAGACTGGTTTACTTTCGAGCTGGCGGAGAATCCGAACGGGACGGGATATGACTATTATACGCTGACCGAGGAAGATGGGAAGATCCACATCACGGGAAATGACGGCGTATCGCTTGCCACCGGGCTGAACTATTACCTGAAATATTATCTCAACGTACATATTTCACAGGTTGGGAATCAGGTAAATATGCCGGAGGAAGCTGTTTCGCTTAACGGGGAGACCATTACCCGCGAAACGAAGCTGCCGGTGCGCTACGCATATAACTATTGTACATTATCTTATGCCATGGCATTCTGGGGCGAGGAAGAATGGCGCAACGAGCTGGACTGGCTGGCGCTCAACGGAGTGAATACCGTGCTTGACGCTACCGCCCAGGAAGAAGTATGGCGCCGTTTCCTCATGGAGTGCGGATACACGGAGCAGGAAGCGAAAGATTATATCGCCGGACCGGCGTATTACGCATGGGCGTATATGGCGAACATGTCAGGATATGGCGGACCGGTCCATGACAGCTGGTTTGTAGACAGGACGGAACTGGCGAGAGAAAACCAGTTATCCATGCGCAAGCTGGGAATGCAGCCGATTCTTCAGGGGTACTGCGGCATGGTTCCTGTAGATATTGCGTCAAAAGATCCTTCTACAGAAGGAAGCGTGATCGCACAGGGCAGCTGGTGTTCCTTCACCAGGCCGAGCATGCTCAATGTGACATCAGAGGCGTACAGTACATATGCAGAGCGTTTCTATCGGATCCAGAAGGAAGTCTTCGGAGACGTGACGGATTATTATGCAACAGATCCATATCATGAAGGCGGCAATCCGGGCGGCGTGGCAGCAGACACGGTAGGAAGGAATGTCCTGGGTGAAATGATGAAGGCAGACGGGGACGCGGTCTGGGTGATCCAGTCATGGGGCTCAAACCCGACAACCGGGCTGCTTCAGGGAATCGCTCCGAATAAAGAGCACGCCCTGATCCTTGACCTGTATGCAGAGAAACAGCCGCGCTGGGAGACGTTCAATAACAGTCCTGAGTTCAGCGATACTCCGTGGGTATACTGCATGCTTAACAACTTTGGAGGACGTCTGGGACTTCACGGACATATTGACAATTTTGTAAATGAAATACCAAGGGCCCTTAATACGGCAGATTATATGACGGGAATCGGTATTACGCCGGAGGCTTCTGTGAATAATCCGGTGCTCTATGATCTGTTCTTCGAGACGATCTGGGCTGAAGATGCGGACAATGTGCAGGCAATTGATCTTGACCAGTGGTTCAGAGATTATACGACACGCCGCTATGGCGCGGAAAGCGAAAGTGCATATGAGGCAATGCAGATCCTGCACGACACGGTTTATAATCCGGAGCTGAATATGAAAGGCCAGGGAGCGCCTGAGTCAGTAGTTAACGCGCGCCCGGCAGAGAATATCAGCGCTGCTTCAACCTGGGGCAATGCGGTAATTGACTATAATAAAGAGGATCTGGAGAAAGCTGCGTCTCTGCTTTTGGAAGATTATGATATCCTGAAAGACAGCGAGGGATACCAGTATGATCTGGCAAATGTGCTGGAGCAGGTACTGTCAAATTCCGCGCAGGAGTATCATAAAGCCATGGTGAGAGCGTACCAGGCCGGGGATTTGGATCAGTTCACACAGATTTCGGACAAATTCCTTTCTCTGATCGATATGGTGGAGAAGGTGACAGGAACCCAGGAGAAATTCATGGTAGGAACCTGGATCGAGCAGGCGAAGGGCCTGGCGGAAAATGCGGATGAATTTACGAAAGAATTATATGAATTTAACGCACGATCCCTGGTTACGACCTGGGGAAGCATTAACCAGGCAAATTCCGGCGGCCTTCATGATTATTCCAATCGTCAGTGGTCTGGTTTGACTGCGGATTATTACAAACCCCGCTGGGAGAAATGGATCGAAGAACGCAAGAAGGATTTAAGCGGCGGCGACGGACAGAATTTCACGAGCGCCCAGTGGTTTGAGATGGAGTGGGAATGGGTAAACAGCAACAACGAATATCCCACAGAGCCTAACGGCCTGGATCTTAGCGAACTTGGCCAAGAGGTGTTAAGTGACTATTCAGTGACCGGAGTCCCGAAAGATCCGGCAGAGGATGATTCAAGAGATCTTGCCATGGACGGCTGGCAGGTAACGGCGGGCAGTGAGCAGAGTACCAGCGGCTCCGAGGGCCCGGCATCTAACCTGATTGACAATAACACTACAACGATATGGCATTCTTCCTGGAATGGCACAGAGATGGAAAACCTGTGGGTTAACATCCGTCTTCCGGAGCTGACAAAGGTGGATGGTCTCAGGTATCTGCCGCGTACGAGCGGGTCAAATGGCATTATTACCGGATATGTGATCGAAGTCAGCAGCGATAACGGACAGACATACCATGAAGTGACATCGGGCTCGTGGGCAAATTCGAACAGCTGGAAGATCGTGTCCTTTGAAGAAGAAGCTGTTACGGATGTGCGGCTGAAAACAACAGCATCGGTTACTGACAGTTCCGGTAAGAATTATGCATCCGGAGCAGAGATACGCCTGACAGGTGAAACGGAGGAGGAGCCGTCTGAACCGGTGAGCAAGAAGACGCTGGAGTATTTCCTGAACCGTGCGAAAGCTCTGGTGGAGGACGGATCTGTTGACGACTGCGTGGAGTCGATCCAGAAGCTTTTTGAAGAAGCGATCGCAGAAGGCGAAGCAGTGATGGCAGACGAGAACGCGACAAGAGAAGAAGTGACAAATGCGACTGAAAAGCTGATGCTTGCGGTCCAGGCACTGGATCTGAAGGCGGGAGATAAGACAGACCTTGAGATGGCGGCTGAACTTGGCGATATGATTGACCTGACCCAATATGTGGAAGAAGGACAGGCAGAATTTACAGAGGCTCTTGTGAAAGCGAAAGAGGTGCTGGCAGATGGAGATGCATTCCAAGAAGATGTTGACAGCGCATGGAATGCACTTGTGGATGCTATCAGTAATCTGAGGCTGAAAGCGGACAAGTCCGTGCTTGAAGATCTGATCAGCCAGGTGGGCAGTCTGGACCTGACCGGATACACAGAGGAGAGCGTATCCGTGTTCCGCGCGGCGCTGGCAGCAGCGAACGGCATCCTTGCGGATGAGACCTTATCTGAGAATGATCAGGCGAAGGTGGACGAAGCAGTGGCAGCGCTTCAGGCAGCGTACGACGGACTTGAGAAAGCCCAGGGCGGAGAGCCTGAGAACCCGGGCGGCGGAGATCAGGAAAAACCGCAGAATCCTGACGGAGACAACGGAAACCAGGGTGGAACTTCCGGAGGAAACGGCAGCGGATCTGGTACAGATAATGGAAACCAGAACAGCACAGCAGCCGGTACTGGTAAAGCAGCGAAAACCGGAGACGCAGCTCCGATTGCGGCGGCAGGCATGATGCTGGTGATTTCAGCAGGAGCTGTGCTGGCGGCAATGAGAAAAAGATCCGGACAATAAGCCGGCCAGTAAACATACTTGTCTAAGATAATAAAAGAAAGGCTGGAAAAACAGAGGAGAGGCAGCGCAGATGTGCTGTCTCTCCTTTATGTCTGCTATGCCGCTGGCTGTAATGTGTTTATTGCCTAATTTGCAGCTCCATTCTGTAATTCCTCTGCGATTGAGGCGATCAGCTGAGGATCTTCATCCAGCAAGTCTGCAATCTCCGCAGGAGACATTCCGCGGTTTAACATTTTCTGAGTGTGCTCTTTTATTTTTACCTGTAATCCTTCCTGTAAACCCTGCTGCAGCCCTTCCTGTAAACCTTGCTGCAGTCCTTGCTGTAATCCCTGTTCCAGCCCTTGTTTTAATTCCAGTTCCTGTGCGCTGTCCATAAGGCAGTTATAATCCCTCATGGCTTTTTCGCGTGCTTCATATTCCAGGCGTTTGCGATCGTCTGCACTTAGCTTTTCCAGTTCTCCAAAGGCTTCTTTAATATATTTATCTGTTTCTGCCATTTCTCTAAAATCCTCCCTGGTCTTCCCACTGAAAAAGCGCATCCAGCGGATGATGCCCTCCTCATTCAAAGCTTTTTCGGGAAGCTTTTTCAGCTCCAGAATGTGAAGCTCCATGAGATCTGTGTATGGGATTCCTGTTTTTGTATCGCAGAAAGCAATTTTGTGATAACACTTTTTATCCTCTGTAAAGTGGATAAAATTCAGGATGCTTACATGGATGCATTTCTTGAGCTTATTATAGGAGTCGCCCTTTTTCAGCTGCCCGGTGTACATCCGGCCCAGATAGAATAACACCCGGTTGGTCCAGTAAGCAAAGTAGATAACCTGCATTTCCAGATCCAGCTGTGTGCCATCCTTGAGGAGGACTGCTACGTCCAATACGCCCAGCTTGTCATCTTCGTTTTCGGGAAGAAGCGCCGTGGGGATGAGCGTTGTTTCCTGGATCTCTTCCGGAGGCCTGCCCAGCAGTGCTGCAATAAATCCTTTTCGCACGTTTTCGTTCTGCATCAGTTCTTTAAAACAGAAATCAACTGTGGGAAGCATTATGAAATTGTCGTTTGCCTGTGCCATAAATTGTTCTCCTTTCCTTGTCTGAAACGATGCTCTTAATGCTCTTGCGGAAAGGATGTATCCGAATCTATTGTACCATATCTTTGAGAGGTGTAAAGCCAGAACAAAATTTCCTGTATAAGTATAAAGGCTGTGTTTCAGGTAGTTCATCGTCGGGGGATTGTCCCGGAATGGGACTCCGAAAATGAGATGGTTGACAGATACAGCGGGGAGTCTGGAGAATCGCCCGCTTTAAGGGTGAAAGAAGAATAACATACTGCCGGGGAAATGGCAATAAAATGACAGAAATTATTGCATTTTTATCGCAGTATTTCAACTATGGCACAGGCTGAACGCTTGTATTTTCTCTGAGTAAAAGAAAACATGATACACAGAGAAAGAAATTATCAAGAAAATGAGAAAAAGCGACAAAGATGCGGGAACATGTCGGAATAGAGGTACCAAAAGCATATGCACTTCGTGTATAATAGATAAAAAACGGGGCTGTATCAGCAACAGTGGAGACAAAATGCACAAAGAGCAGAGAATGTCTTTGGCGAAAACAGAGAGGAGGAGCTTTATGAAAAGGAAGAAAGCATGTGCGGCGCTGCTGTGCGCAGCGATGACTGTATCAGGCTTTCCGCTGGGCGGCGGCATTGTATCTGCCCGGCAAAACGTAACACAGGAGACAGATTTTGATATCTACGTGTCTCCGCAGGGAAGCGACAGTGAAGGGGATGGAAGCGAGGAGAATCCGTACGCTACCCTTGATAAGGCAAGAGAAGCGGCAAGGGAGCTGACTGCCGACGGAGGCAGCGCGACAGTAAGCGTAGGGGAAGGAAAGTATTTCCTCGAAGATCCGGTCGTCTTCGGACCCGAGGACAGCAATGTCACTTATGTCGGCGATAATGCCGTACTGACCGGGGCAAAGCCTCTTGAAAATCTGGAGTGGGAAAATTATGAAGGTGAGATTCAGGTCGCTTCTGTAGAAGCGGGACTTGGGATCGACCAGCTGTTTATTGACGGGGCGCAGCAGACGCTGGCAAGATATCCGAATTATGATGCGGACCAGGTGCTTCAGGGAAGTACGAATCAGGCTGACATTAAGGCAAGGAGCGCGAACTGGGAAGACCCGTCGGGAGGATATATCCGGGCCCTGCATTCAAACAGGTGGGGCGGAAACTCCTACAGAATCACGGGGAAAAACGATTCGGCCCTGGGACTTTCCTATGAATGGGTTGGAGACAATAACCGCGGCTCCGGGATGCTGGCCAGCGCGATTATGGTTGAAAATATTTTTGAAGAGCTGGATTCCCCGGGAGAATGGTATTACGATAACGAGGAAGGCAGGCTCTATGTATGGCCTCAGGAAGGCATGGACTTAAATAATGTCACAGTAGAGGGCGCTGTCACGGAAGAACTGCTCCATGTTGAAGGCGAACAGGACGGCGATCAGGTCACGAATCTTGTATTCGACGGCCTTACTCTGGAAAATACGAAGAGGACAATGTTCACAGGGACTTATATTCCTCTGATGAGAAGCGACTGGTGCGTTGTAAGGTCGGGAGCCCTCTTCATACAGGATGCAGAGGGGGTCACGTTTGAGAACGGTACGATCCGAAATATCGGAGGAAACGGGATCTTTCTCTCCGGACATTCCAAGGGTGTGACGATTGATAATAATGAAATCATCAATATCGGTTCGTCAGGAATCCTGGCGGCAGGATTCCCGGATTCGTGCAGGGAGGCATCTTTCTGGGAGTATACAGCTCCGTTGGAGCCTGAGACAGCCGAGAAATATGTCCACAAGACCACCATTGATGACACCACGCCCGGACCGGCGCAGGAGCACTATCCGAGAGAAGCGGTTATTTCCAATAACCATGTTCGGAATGTGGGCATCTGGGAGAAGCAGTCCAGCCATGTGGCTTTGTCTGTGGCCTATAAGATCCAGATCCTGCATAATACTCTGCATGAGGGGCCGAGAGCCGGCATCAATATCGGGGACGGAACATTCGGAGGACACGAGGTGGCGTACAACGATATCTTTGATGTGCAGAGAGAGACAGACGACCACGGAATGTTCAACTCCTGGGGCCGTGACAGATTCTGGTCATTAGGCGGATTTGACACCGGAGGAAATAACGGGGCTGCAAAAGAACCATACAGTGAACTGGATGTGATCGATACCATCACGATTCATGACAACAGGATGCATTTCGCAGGACGTGTGGACGGCGGTACTACATTCGGCATTGACCTGGATGACGGTTCTACGAATTATGAGATCTACAATAATCTGTGCCTGAACATGGGAATCAAACTCCGCGAAGGATTCCACAGGAATGTGTATAACAATATTATTGTGAACGGACAGTTCAATCTGCACTGTACGTTTGAAGATTCTTATGACACGATCGAGCGGAATATCGTGATCAAGGGCACGCCGTACAGCCTGGCAGCCACAAGCGAGAGCAGGTTCGCGGTAAGCGAGGATGTGATTGACAATAACTGGTTCTATGATTTCGGCATGAAGACGAATTATCCGTCATACTGGGAGAATCTGGGCTATGACGAAAATTCTGTCAATGCGGATCCCATGTTTGCAGATCCGTCCAGCAATGATTATACGGTGACAAATGAAGCGGTTATGGAGATGATCGGATTTGAGAACTTCCCCATGGACCAGTTCGGAAAACCAGGGTGCGAGTATCAGGCGCCTTTCTATGAAAAGACAGAACCGGACGGAAATGTAGATATACTGGAGAGAGAAGAATGGCTTGGCGCGACAATCAGCGCGCTGGACGACGCGATCATGTCATCTACCGGCGCCGGCGGGCTGGACGGCGTATATATGGAGTCTGTCCCGGAAGACTCGCAGGCAGCAGAGTTCGGTCTGCAGACCGGAGATGTGCTCAAGAGCGTGAACGGCCAGGAGATCGGGAAAAAGTCGAACTTTATCCCCATGTATGACGACATCGGGGCAGGGACTGTTGTAAGCCTGAGAATCGTCAGGAATCAGCTTACAGAAGAACTGAATTTTGTGAAATACGATACGCAGATAACCATTGATGACCAGGACAGCGCTGTGGTGTACCATGGCAGCGGCTGGGAGACGTCCACACCGGATCATAATCCTGCCAACGCAGCAAATTGTGTGGAACAGACCATGACCTATCATAATATGTCCGATGCCGACCGCGATGAAGTCTATATCGAGGCGGCGTTCAGCGGCTCTCAGATTGAACTCATCAGCCGGACAGAGAACAATATGGGCGATTATGAGATCGTGATCACAGACTCTGACGGAGAGATCGTGCAGGAGGCAGTGTGCAGTGCATACAGGGAGAATAAAGAAGATCAGGTATCCCTGTTTACTTCGGAAGTATTTCCGGAAGGCGATTATACACTTACAATGAAATGTGTGACAGGCTCCTATCTGATCTTGGATGCTTTTCGCGTAACTGCAAGTCCGGGGGAAGAGATTGACCAGATCGTCGTAGAGCCTGTGTCTGTGAGCGCGGACGGTGTCCGGGTGACAGAACTTGCTTCAGGAAATACCCTGGATATCACAGTGCCGGTTCAAAATGACGGCGGGGCGGATCTCCATGTAACGGCAGCGGCGGTTATCAGCGGCAGCAACGGGGCCCTGCAGACCGAATCAGTGACCAAAGAAGAAGTGGCAGTGACAGCCGGAAGCGAAGAAGAGATCAAACTTACAGTGGATACTCCGGAAGGAAGCGAGGCAAAACGCCTGGAGATCCTTGTATATAATACGGATGACGGAAAGGTATATACTCATCCGCGGACCATAGACGGCTCCTCCATTGTACCCTATGATGTGTCAGTTTCAGACGCGGCAGGAGACGAGATCGAGTATACCTATACAGCGGAAGAGAGAGTGCTGACAGTGGCGTCCGGCGGATTGACACCCGGCGTGCAGGCGCTGGCAGAGATCACCACAGAAGACGGCGCGCCGGCCGGGATCAGGCAGGGAGCTGTGGAAGAAAACGGACAGGTCAAATATGCGTTCATTCTTCCGGAAGGAACGGAAGGCAGTCTTGCAATCTGCATCCGTGATGAAAAAGGCATAGAGAAGGAACTGACTGCCGAGATCAAGGCAGATGAGAATGTGATGAATAAGACCGTGCTTCAGGCTGCGGTTGACGCGGCGGCAGAGGTGATCGCTGACCCGGCTCAGGAAGAGATTTATACCAAAGACAGCTGGATGACATTCTATAATGCTTACTATACAGCTCTGAAGCGGCTGGAAGACAACACGGGAACACAGGCAGACGTGCTTGAAAAAGCAAATGCCCTGACAGAGGCTCAGGCAGGACTGACACCGATTCAGACAGATGGTTCCTACACTCCGTCCCGGGGAAATATGGGAGAACTGTTCCAGATCCTGCGAAATGACGGCACCGTAGATGGAGGCAATAAGGATTCCGGAGGCGGCGACCAGTGGCAGGCGCGCGACGCACAGGTGGACACCACGTTCAAAGGGGCATATGCAGAGTTTAAAGGCTGCTTCACTTCCTTTATGATTGACGGCGCGAATAAGTATGACTCCGCTGATTTCAGAGTGGTTATTACCAATGACGCTACAGGAGAGGTCGTCTCTGATGAGGAGATCACTCAGAGCCGGAATCAGAGCGGCACGGTCAGAATCTATGAAAAGACCGGCTTAAGCGGCGAGGCGGTGACGATCCGTGTATATCAGAATGATGATGTATCGACGAGATATCTGGAACTGAAAGGAATCACTTATACTGTCAGCGATCCGGAGGCACAGAAAGTGCCGGACCTGACCGGAATCGAGGTGACCAGGCTCCCGGATGTGACAGAATATGAGGTGGGATACGAAGGCGGGATCTCACTGCTGGGCGGCGAGATCACAGAGACATACAGCGATGGCAGCACCAATGTGATCCCCATGAACAGCAGCATGTATGCAGACGGATTTGATCCGTCAGAGGCCGGGACAAAGACGGTCACAGTATCACACCGCGGACTGACGGCTCAGTTTGAACTGACGGTAAAAGAGAATCCGGAAGAACCTTCACAGCCGGTAAGCAAGAAGAACCTGGAGTACTTCCTGAACGAGGCAAAAGGCTATGTGGAGGACGGAACAGTCGGCGGACTTGTTGAGTCCATTCAGAAGATGTTCGCAGACGCCATCGCCAAGGGCGAGGCAGTGATAGCGGATGAGGATGCCACAAGAGAAGAAGTGCTCGACGCGGCGAAAGATCTGATGATTGCCATCCATGCGCTGGATATGAAGGCAGCGGATAAGACGGATCTTGAGATGGCGCTTGAGCTGGCAGAGATGATCGACCTGAGCAAATATGTGGAAGCCGGACAGGCAGAATTCCTTGAAGCAAAAGAAGCGGCAGAGGGAGTGCTCTCAGACGGCGACGCAATGCAGGCTGAGACGGATGAGGCATGGAACCGCCTGGTTGAGGCGATGAACGCGCTCAGATTGAAAGCGGACAAGTCCGTGCTTGAAGACCTGATCAGCCAGACGGAAGACCTGGATCTGACAGGATATACAGAGGAGAGCGTGAGCGTATTCCGCGCGGCGCTGGCAGCGGCGAACGATATCCTTGCGGATGAGAACTTGTCTGTTGATGACCAGGCGAAGGTGGACGAGGCAGCAGCAGCGCTCCAGGCAGCGGCTGACGGGCTTGAGAAAGCTCAGGGCGGAGAAGCAGAGAACCCGGGCGGAAGCAATACAGGCGATGCACAGAAACCGGGCGGCAGCCAGAGCGGAAATGTCGGACAGACGACCGGAGGAAACGCAGACGGCCAGGAGAACCAGAAGAGCAGCGCTGCGGCAGGAGCAGTGAAGACGGGGGACAGCACGCCGATGATGGCGGCTGTGATTCTGCTCGCAGCAGCGACAGGAGCGGTACTGTTTGTTACGAGAAAGAGAACCGGCAGATAATAAGCTGAACAGCAGAAATAGAAATCTTTGAAAAGGGAAGGCGGCGTGGACAAGGTCTGTGCGGTCTTCCTTTTTTACGCTTGGGGACAAATCAACAAGAGAAGATAGAAAAACTGCCATTTATCACAAATAATGTCGGGAAAACCGGTGGAGAAACGTCTTGATATAGTGTATAATTCATAGAAAATGGGAAGAAATGTTGAAAAATGGAGGTGAATTGCATAAAACAAAGAATGAGGGAGAAAAGCAGTTAAGCAGCAAATATTATGAGAAAGGAACAAGAACGATGAAAAAGAGGAACCGATTGATTAGGAAGACGGCTTCTCTGGCTTTGTCCGCAACGCTTGCAGTAACTATGGTGCCGTCATTCGGGATCAGCGTAAGCGCGGAAGAGCAGACAGAGGCCGGACAGGCAGGCGCAGGGCAGAATGATCTGCGCCTGTGGTACACCAAGCCATCGTCACAGGGCGGGGCATCTGGTGAGAATAATATTTGGCAGCAGTATACGCTTCCCATCGGGGACGGCGATATGGGCGCCAATGTATATGGAGAGATCAGTACAGAGAGACTGACTTTCAATGAGAAGACGCTGTGGACCGGAGGACCGAGCGAGAGCCGCCCGGATTACAACGGCGGAAATCTTGAGAGTCAGGGCAATTACGGCGAGACAATGAAACAGATCCAGCAGCTCTTTGCTGAGGGAAAGGACAGTGAGGCATCCAGCCTCTGCAACCAGCTTGTGGGAACAAGTAACGGTTATGGCTCCTACCAGTCCTGGGGAAATATTTATTTCAGCTACCAGGGAATCGAGGATGGAGACGCAGAGAATTATGTCAGGGATCTGGACTTGAGGACCGCGGTTTCTTCCGTTGATTTTGATGTAGAAGGAACCCATTATGGCAGGGAGTTCTTTATCAGCAATCCTGACAACGTGCTCGTGGCCAGGCTGACCGCGGAAGGCGGAGAGAAGCTGAACCTGGAGATCACCTTCCCGTCCAACCAGGGCGGCACAACAGTGGCTGAGGATGATATGCTCCTTCTTGCAGGGGAGGTGTCTGACAACCAGCTTCAGTATGACTCCATATTAAAGGCAGTGCCCGAAGGCGAAGGCAGCAGCGTGGAAGCATCCGGAGATACTTTGGTGATCTCGGACGCAGATGCTGTGACTGTGTATGTCAGTGCGGACACAGATTATAAAAACGACTATCCGGAATATCGTACAGGCGAGACCGCAGAACAGCTGCACGCAAGAGTGGCGGAAGATGTAGAGGCGGCGGCGGAGAAGGGATATGAAGCAGTGAAGGCTGACCATATCGTGGACTATTCCGAACTGTTCGGACGCGTAGAGCTTGATTTGGGGCAGTCTGTTTCAGAGAAGCCGACAGATGAGCTGCTGGCAGCGTACAAGAATGGAAGCGCAAGTGCTGAGGAGCAGCGTCAGCTGGAAGTTATGCTGTTCCAGTACGGACGGTATCTGACACTGGGGTCTTCCCGGGCGGATTCGGAACTTCCTTCCAACCTGCAGGGCGTCTGGAATAATGTAAATAATCCGTCATGGAGTTCGGATTATCATATGAACGTGAACCTTCAGATGAACTACTGGCCGACCTATTCCACCAACCTGGCAGAATGCGCATATCCGCTGATTGATTACGTGGATTCGTTGAGAGAGCCGGGCAGGGTTACAGCGGCAATCTATGCGGGCATTGTAAGTGAAGAAGGCGAAGAGAACGGATTTATGGCGCACACGCAGAACACGCCATTCGGCTGGACATGCCCGGGCTGGGATTTCAGCTGGGGATGGTCACCGGCTGCGGTACCGTGGATCCTTCAGAACTGCTGGGAATACTATGAGTACACCGGTGATTTTGACTACATGAAAGAATACATTTATCCGATGCTCAGAGAGGAAGCAGTGATGTACAGCCAGATGCTCATCAAGGATGAGGACGGCAAATATGTTTCTTCTCCGACATTCTCACCGGAGCAGGGTCCGAGAACCAACGGAAATACCTATGAGCAGTCTCTGATCTGGCAGCTCTTTACAGACGCCATTACAGCAGGAAAGCTGGTGGGCGAGGACGAGGCAGTGCTTGCTGACTGGCAGGAGAAGCTGGACAATCTGAAAGGACCTATCGAGATCGGTGATGACGGACAGATCAAAGAGTGGTATATTGAGACATCCTTTAATAAGGATGCAGACGGAAACACATTGGGCGAGGGCTATGGACACAGACATCTTTCCCATATGCTGGGCCTTTTCCCGGGAGATTTGATCACTGCGGATACAGAGGAATGGTTTGAGGCGGCTAAAGTCTCCATGAACATGAGGACAGACTCATCTACCGGATGGGGCATGGGACAGAGAATCAATACATGGGCAAGGCTCGGCGACGGCAACCGGGCGCACAAGCTGATTACAGACTTGTTCGCAAGCGGAATCTACGCGAATCTGTGGGATACCCATCCGCCGTTCCAGATCGACGGAAACTTCGGCATGACTTCCGGCGTGTCTGAGATGCTGATGCAGAGCAATGCCGGATATATCAACCTGCTCCCGGCACTCCCGGATGTATGGGCAGACGGCAGCGTGGAAGGTCTTGTCGCAAGAGGTAATTTTGAAATCTCCATGAGCTGGGCAGACAAGCGGATCGAGAGCGCGTCACTTCTGTCCAACAATGGCGGGGAAGCGGTCGTTCAGCTTGACGACGCGGCGCTTGCAACGGTAACAGACAATGATGGAAATGTGATTGATTTTGAGGCAGTGAGCGAGGACCGCATCTCCTTTAACACAGAAGCCGGCAAGACGTACACGATCTCCATGATTCCTGCTCCGGAGGAGTCCATCGAGGCCCCGACAGGACTGACAGCAGTGAAGACGGAAGACGGCAGCGTAGAGCTGAACTGGGATGCAGCAGAGGCTGAGGGAGAGATCTCCTACAATGTATACCGCCAGATC
>DXCD01000101.1 GCA_019116185.1 Candidatus Mediterraneibacter stercorigallinarum | reverse complement strand
GTTTCCCATGAGATGAAGACGCCCATTGCCATTATTAAAAATTATGCGGAGCTTCTCGGATCAGAGCACATAACAGAAGAACACAGAAAAGAATACGCAGCGAATATTGAAGGGGCGGCAAAGAGGCTTTCTGACCTGATCGGCAATATCCTGAAGCTGAATAAACTGGAAAACCAGAGGATCACCCCTGAAGTGGAATCCTATGATGTGTGCAGGCAGCTGTGCGAATGCGTCCTGCAGTTTGAAGACGCCTGGGAAGAAAAAGAGATCGAGCTGGAGATGGAGACAGAAGACTCCGCCATGGCAGCGGCGGACGAAAGCCTCCTGGAACTTGTGTGGAATAATCTTCTGTCCAATGCGGTCAAATTTACGGAGCCGGGAGGGAAGATCACGGTGACGCAGACTTCGGATGAACGATATGTAAATATCTCTGTTTCAGATACCGGATGCGGCATGGACAGGGAAAGCGTGAAGCGTATTTTTGACAAATTCTACCAGGGTGATACGTCTCATTCCAAAGAAGGAAACGGACTCGGGCTGGCGCTTGTAAAACGGGTGCTGGAATTATCGGATGGCGAGATTGACGTCTTCAGTGAAAGCGGAAAGGGAAGCACATTTCATGTAAGACTTCCCCTGGCAGGCGTATCTGAAAAGGAGAATGGAGGAACACATTAATGGAGGATGCAAAGACAATGCAGAGGGGATTTACAGGATATGAGTATAAAGAAGTGACAGCGGAAAGCAGCAGGGCATCCTTTCTGATCGACGGGTATGAGTGCTTCGGCTGGGAACTGGACGAGAATTTCCCGGAAAGCCGGAAAACCGGAAATGCGGGAAATCTAAAGAAGATGGTGATACGCCTGAGACGCAGCCGGAAAATCGTCAATAAAATGGAACTTACCCGCCTGCAGAGAAACTTTGAGGCCTGTGTCAATGAGATCGATACTCTGGAAAAGGCAAAGACTTCCACAGCCGCCCTGTGCGCGATCACTGTAGGGATCATCGGCACTGCCTTTATGGCGGGATCGGTTTTTGCGGTAACAGCAGAGCCGCCCCGGATCATACTGAGTGTAATACTTGCGGTTCCCGCGTTTCTGGGGTGGATCATCCCTTATTTTCTGTACAAAAGGATGGTGAGAAAACAGACGGAGAAACTGACGCCTCTGATCGAAGAAAAACAGGAAGAGATTTATGGAATATGTGAAAAGGGGAGCAAACTGTTGTATTAGACAGCAGAACAGGTGTCTGTGTGCTGCCTGTGAAATATTACAGAAATATTAAAAACACATTGCTATTTCAACTGAAATTTATTATAATTTATTCAATATTGAGAATGAAACTTAAAACTTCCCTGGCGGCGTATTTTGCCGGATTGTGCTGAATTTTTCTGATTTTTGTATATGGCGCGCCGGCAGGGATATGGCTCCTGAGACTGTGAAAGGAGAAAAGATGAAATTTAAAAAAGTACATAATGTGTTTTTGGCGGCAGCACTTATATGCTCATTGACCTTGACCCCGGCGTATGCAGAACCGACCCAGGGTGAACTGGAAGATCAGAAAGAAGACGCCCAGGACGAATTGACAGATCTCCAGACGGAATTAGATACATTGATCACAAAGGCGAGCGAGCTGGAAACACAATTGATCAATACCGGGCAGGAGATTACACAGGCAGAACAGGATCTGGAAGCAGCTGAAACGAAAAAAGAAGAACAGTATGCAGCCATGAAGCTCCGTATTAAATACATGTATGAGTCCGGCGGCAGCACAGCCACGATGGAGAAAGTACTCACATCCGGCAGCTTTTCTGACATGCTCTCCCAGGCGGAATATTCCCAGAAGGTGCATGAATATGACCGTGCCCAGCTTCAGGCATATGCAGATACCGTGACCCAGATCGAAGAGCTTCAGACCAAGCTTGAGAAAGAGATGGAGAACCTGAAGGCAACAGAGGCAGAGTATGAGGCGCAGCAGACAGTGCTGACAGAGACGATCTCATCGAAAAGGGAAGAGATCTCCAATCTCGATGAAATGATCCAGGAAGCGGCAAGGAAGGCAGAAGAAGAACGCAAGGCAGCAGAAGCCGCGGCGGCCAAGGCGGCAGCGGATAACAATAAGAACAACAGCAATACAAATAACAGCGGCAGCACAGGCGGTACAACGGGCGGCAGCAATACAGGCGGCACCACCGGCGGCTCGAACGGCGGAACAGCAGGAAGCGGCGGCAGCGGCGGATCCGGTTATACACCGCCCTCTTATGGCGTGGTGACAGGAAATGCGATCGTTGACCGCGCGTACAGCTGGCTCGGAAAAGCCGAGTACAGCATGGGAGCATGCAGCCCGGGGCTGTTTGACTGCTCGGGATTCGTGGCGTACTGCCTGACAGGACAGTATCAGAGACTGGGAAATACATATACATTTTTGGGGTGGCCTCAGGTGAGTGACCCGCAGCCCGGAGATGTATGCGTGAATGCCGGACACTGCGGCATTTACATAGGAGACGGCATGATGATCCATGCGGCGGATTATGGGATCGGAGTTATCAAAGGACCCGTGCAGAGCGGCATGATCTATGTGCGGTATTAGAAAATAAAAGAAGGAAAGACAGAAGGCTCCGCGGCTGCTGGCTGCGGGGCCTTTCCTTGTCAGATGCCATGTGTCTGTGATAGAATAGACAGGAAGTCCGTATGAGATAACAGACGGTGAAAATCGTCAGAAATGGTGGAAAAGAGAAGATGAAGGCGACAGTTTTAGTAGATAATATCGGAAATGAGAATACAGCCGGAGAGTGGGGCTTGAGTTTTTTTATTGAGTATGGAGGCAGAAAGGTGCTGCTGGATGCAGGCGCCTCCGGGCTGTTTGCCGAGAACGCGCTTAAGCTGGGGATCTCCCTGGCTGAGACAGACTATGCGGTGCTGTCCCATGCGCATTACGACCATGCGGACGGCATGGCAGAGTTTTTCGGACAAAATACAAAGGCAAAGCTTTATCTGCGGGAATCCTGCAAGGAGAACTGCTATAAAGAGGAAGAAGGCGGATGGAAATATATCGGCATCCGAAAGGGGCTTCTGGAAAAATATGCGGACAGGATCATCCGGGTGTCCGGGGATCTTGAGATTGAGAAGGGGATGTGGCTGATCCCGCATAAGACCGCCGGGATGGAGAGAGCCGGGGAAAGAGAGCATATGTATCTGAGAGATGATGACAGCTGTGCAGTGGATGATTTTTCCCATGAACAGAGTCTTGTGTTTGACACAGGGGACGGCCTGGCAGTATTTAACAGCTGTTCCCATGGCGGAGCGGACAATATTATAGCAGAAGTTTCAGATACATTTCCGGGAAAGAAAGTCAGGCTCATGGCGGGCGGATTTCATCTCTATAATAAATCGGAAGAATATATAAGGAATTTTGCGGAAAAGGTGAGAGCGACCGGAGTGGAGCAGGTCTGGACCGGCCACTGTACCGGGGAAGAGGCATATCAGATCCTGCGGGAAGAACTGGGCGGGATGGTCCGTCAGCTGAAGTCAGGCGCAGAGATCCACTTCGGATAATAAAAAGATGTCCGGGAGCTGGGAGCCCGGAGAATGGGGAGGGAATGGCATGAAGATTAAGATCAGACGGACGATTCCGGATATGATCCTGGAAGGGCTCAGTCTGCTGGGGATGGCAGGCACGACCTTATACTTGATCGTGGGCTGGGATTCTTTCCCGGACCGCATCCCCGCACATTATAACGCGGCGGGGGAGATCGACAGGTGGGGCGGAAAAGGCGAGCTGCTATTCCTTCCTGTGGTGATGTGGATCCTGTATATCGGAATCACTCTGATCCAGCGGTTCCCACAGATATGGAATACAGGCGTGCAGGTGACGCAGGAGAACGGGGCGCGTGTGTACCGCATTCTGATGTATATGGTGGAGACATTGAAACTGATCATAACAGCAGGGCTTTCTTTTCTGTCCGTTTTCGGCGTGACAGGGAGAAATCTGCCTGCATGGTTTCTGCCGGTATTCTTGGGAGTCACATTTGCAGACCTGATCTTCTGGCTTGTGTGTCTTGTGCGGAGACAGTAAGAGACAGCGGTTATGTGCATGCTGCGGACTGGAGGAGAAAAGACAGATGAAGATCGAATATGATGACGAGAAGTTTTTTGGACAATACGCTCAGATGTCCAGGAGCCGTGAGGGATTATCCGGCGCGGGAGAGTGGCACCAGCTTAAGAAGCTGTTCCCGGACGTATGCGGGAAAAAGGTGCTGGATCTGGGATGCGGGTATGGCTGGCACTGCGGGTATGCCGTGGAGCAGGGAGCGGATCAGGTCCTGGGAATCGATATCAGCGAACGGATGATCAGAGAGGCGGAGAAAAGGAATGCAGATGCAGGAATTATCTACCGCGTGTGCGGGATTGAGGAGTATGACTACCCTCAGGACACATGGGACTGCGTGATCTCAAATCTGGCGCTGCACTATATTTTGGATCTGGAAAAGATATACAGAAAGGTATACCGCACGCTGAAACCGGGCGGGACCTTTTTGTTCAATATCGAGCATCCGGTGTTTACCGCGGCACCGGGGCAGGACTGGGTCAGGGATGAGAGCGGGACGCCTCTTTACTGGCCTGTGGACGACTATTTCCATGCGGGAGAGAGAAAGACTCATTTTCTCGGATGTGAAGTGACCAAGCAGCACCATACGCTTACCCAGATCCTGGGAGGAATGCTTATGTGCGGCTTTGTTCTTGAGGCAGTGGAAGAGGCACATCCATCTGAAGAGATGATGCGTCTTCCTGAGATGAAGGATGAAATGCGCAGGCCCATGATGCTGCTGGTCAAAGCCCGGAAGCCGGAATGACTTCTGCGTTTCAGGCGGGCTGGCTGTGCCCGGAAAAATAGGAAAGGAAAATCAGAATTATGTTTGAGGAAAAAGACTATTATATGCGGATCGTACATGAAGTGGTGCGTATGCTCATCAGGCTGGTGTTCGGCAGGGATATTGACAAGGATGAGGAAGAGGCGGTCCCGCTGGAAGTGTTGGAAAAGTACAGGAAGCTGATCTCCATGGCAGATGACGGAGAGATCAACGAAGCGGAGAATCTGCTGCTTGACGGGCTGGACCCGGACAGCAGGGCTTATTTTGAACTTGCGCTCCTGTTCTATGAAAAGCTGAATGGAAAGACAGACGAATTTCTTGAGGAGAATGATTATTCCCGGCAGGAAGTTCTGGACGGCATAAGGTATGTGGTGGATTTCTACGGATATGGAAGCCTGATGGACGCATTTGTGGATGAGAATGCGTTATGATAAAAAATGCTTTACATTTTGACGCCGGATTGTTATACTGGCGATAGTTTAGAAAGAACGGGAGGTGGCTTGATGTCGGCTATTCGCAGATAACAGGACAATAAGAACGAGTGTCATCATGAAAAATGATGGGTTTTTTGTTGTACGCTTTTTTGCGGATAGTGACAGCGGCTGCTTTAACAGGAGAAGGCGGTCTGTTTTGGCTGCATCCTGATATACAGGGAAAGTCTCTTTGGCCTGCGGGCAAGATCAGTTGATCAGCGCGCAGGGGCAGTGGAGCGTACAGCAGGGTAACCCATTGTTAAAAGGGTTATTTTTTTTATTTGCTCGTCCGGTTGTCCTGACATAGATTACAGGAATCGATATTCCGGCCGTATTTGCAGGAATATAGGTTCACAAAGAAAAAATCACTATGTAAGGAGAAGAAGAACAATGAATCGGGAGAACAAGAGACGAAAATACGAAAAAGGATATTATAAAACTCATCCATGCACGGACAGCTTTACATGTAAAGTATGCGGCAGGCCGGTGGTATCTGCCGGAGCAGGCAGCAGTCACAGGAATCACTGCCCGAACTGTCTGTCCAGCCTTCATGTAGATATCGAGCCCGGGGACAGGGAGTCTGACTGCGGCGGGATCATGGAGCCGGTGGCAGTGTGGGTGAGGAAGAACGGAGAATGGGCCATCATCCACAGATGCCGCAGATGCGGCGCTCTAAGCTCGAACCGCGTGGCAGCGGATGATAATCCGATGAAGCTGATGTCGATTGCCATGAAACCGGTATGCCTGCCTCCGTTCCCGTTGGAGAGGATCGAGGAAATGACAAAGCTCATGGCGGGAGACGGGAGTTTGAAATTCTAGACTTAACAGCCTGCCATTACGGGCAGGATTGTGATACAATATGACCGGAAAGGGTGAGAATAATGGCAAAGAATAATGACAAGACCAATGTTATGAGGATATTGGATCAGAAGAAGATAAACTATATCAGCCACAATTATCTGAATACCGGAGCAGTCAGCGGCTTGGAGGTCGCGGAGGCGCTGGGGGAAGATCCGGACATGGTGTTTAAGACGCTGGTCACGGTGGGAAAGTCCAGGACAAACTATGTGTTCGTGGTGCCGGTGAATAAAGAGCTGAACTTAAAAAAGGCTGCTCAGAGCGTTGGGGAAAAGAGTATTGAAATGATCAAGTCAAAAGAACTGCTTCCCCTGACCGGGTATATTCACGGGGGCTGCTCGCCCATTGGGATGAAAAAGCAGTTCCGGACGGTTATAGATATAAGCGCAAAAGACCAGGAGAGGATCATTTTCAGCGGAGGAAAGATCGGGTATCAGGTGGAAATGAGCCTGAAGGACCTGGAAAAAGTAATCCGGTTCCAGCTGGAGGATATAGCTGAATAAATTACGAAAAGCCTGAGAATAATATTGCAGACGTGATAAATGAGCAGCAGGCAAAGCCGGGATATATGGAGGAAAAATAAAATGGTAATATATTTCTCAGGAACAGGCAACAGCCGCTATGCGGCGGAAGTGATCGCGTCAGAGTTAAAAGACGAGCTTCAGGATGCGGGAGAATATATAAAGGCAGGAAAAAGGGGAGTATTTTCGTCGGAAAAGCCATGGGTGTTCGTGGCGCCCACGTACTGCTGGCAGCTTCCAAAGCTATTTGCAGAATTTATCAGAAAGTCCGGATTCTCAGGAATAAGAAACGCGTACTTTATCCTGACTTGCGGAAGTGAGACAGGGAATGCCCGGGCAAAGACTGCCAGGTTCTGTAAAGAGAAGGGATTTATTTATAAAGGGCTTCTGGAAGTGGTTATGCCGGAGAATTATGTGGCATTGTTTTCTGTACCGGAAGAGCACGAGTGCCGCAGGCTGACAGAAAACGCGGCACATCTTCTGAAAGAAAGCGCAAAATATATCAGAGAAGGTAAAAACTTCCCCCTGATAAAGGCGGGGACCGTGGACCGGATCAAAAGCAGCAGCCTTTTAAATGTGGGATTTTACGGGTTTGTGGTAAAGGCAAAAAAGTTCTATGCAACAGACGAGTGCATTTCCTGCGGAAGATGTGTGAAGAGTTGTGTGCTGAATAATGTCCGGCTGGTTAATGGCAGGCCGGAATGGGGAAAACGGTGTACGCACTGCATGGCATGTATTTCTGTCTGTCCCGAAGAAGCGGTGGAGTATGGAAAACGCACAGTCGGGAAGAGAAGGTATCTGTGCCATGAAAAGGCATATATAAAATAGCATAAATAAAATAGCATGGCAGGAGGGAAGGCCGCCTGCCATGCGGCAAGAGATTCTGTGAAAACATTACGGAGGAATACGGATGAAAGTATATTATGGGAAGAATTTCTGGTATAGCGGACAGGAAGGGACCCCTTTGAAAAAGATCCCGGTGCATGATCCTGCCGCGGACGGTCTGCTGGCATGGGAAAACAGAAGATTATGCATCCCCGCGGTCTATGTGGGAGAAGAGGGGGCTGTCCTTGACCTGTGCGTGCGCGTGCCTGTTCCGGATATCTCGGCTTATATGGATAAATGGAAAGACCGGGATTATGAAGAACTTTCAGATGAGGAGCTGGAAGAGGCGGAGAGGGAATCTCCGTTCGGCAGTGATTTTGATATCCGATTATCTCTGGATGGGATTCCTGTGAAAGGGAGTTTCGGGTGCAGTACATGCTGGAATCCTCTTCAGCCGGAAGCGGAACCAGATAAAGAGACAGAAGAGCTGATGGCAGAATACGGGTGCAGCCGGGATTACGGATGGCTTTTCCTGAGAACGTCCTGTGAATGGGAAGGCAGCCCTGTGCTGTCTCCGAAGAAACTGGAGTGCGTGCTTTCTGCCGGGAAGCATCCCGTGACTGCCGCGCATTTTACGACGGATGTGAGAGATGGAGCGGATACGGAAAAGCACGTGGAACTGACGCATCCGATAACAGGTGATACATATACGCTTTCAGTCTGCTCCTGTGAAACGGGGCGGCATGACGGGGAATGGGGAGACAGGTATGATGATTGGGAATATCCTTCCTGGTATCAGGCTCTGACTTATACCGTTGAACCGGAACTCCCCATCGAAGACCTGACAGTACAGGACTGTGCAAAAGGAGGCCGGCCGCGCAGGAAAGAAAAGGAGCACAAAGAGGATGGCGAAGGCTCATCCCTTTGTGCCGTCAGCGTGGCAGTTGTTCCCTCATATCCTCAGGATGAGGGAGACGGGCTGAAGATCAGGGCTGCC
>DXCD01000100.1 GCA_019116185.1 Candidatus Mediterraneibacter stercorigallinarum | reverse complement strand
TGTGAAGGGGGTCAGCCCCCTTTGAAAAGGGGTCTGACCCCCTTCACACTTTTTTCACATTTATTCCCAACTGATAACTGTTGTCTCTCCTGCCTTAACTTCCATTCCCGTATGCATCGTGATGCCGGCCGCGCTGCCTTCTCCTGTAACGATCAGCATTGTCGTGCACGGATGGCCTGCCGCCCTGATCTTCTCGGGATCGAACTCGATCAGCGGCTCTCCTGCCCTTACATGATCTCCTTCCTTCACAAGAAGTTTAAATCCGTCGCCGCCCATATCTACCGTATCCACGCCTACATGGATCAGAAGCTCGACTCCGTTTGCCAGCGTCAGCCCGCACGCGTGTCCTGTGTCAGCCATAACAACTGACACATCGCAGTCTGCCGGAGCGGTTACAACTGTATTGGATGGTTCGATCGCCACTCCGTCGCCCATGATCTTCTGGGAGAATACCTCGTCCTGAACATCCGTGATGGGAATTACTTTTCCGTCAAGGATGGACTTTAATTCCTTTACATCAGCTGCCCGTGCAGCGTCCGTGCTGTCTGCAGCGCTGTTTCCATTTAAAGCGGCGCTCTCTCCGGAAGCTGCATCCACAGCCTCCATACCTGCTGCATTCGCCGCATTTTCCCTGCCAAATCTGTCTTCTCTTGTAAGCTTGATCCTTCCTACGATGAATGTCAGAATAAACGGTACTACTATTGCCACTGCCATCGCCAGGAGAAAGATCGGGTAATACTGTGCTTTTATGGATAAGATTCCCGGAAGTCCGCCTACTCCGATGCTCAGCGCCTCCACACCGAATCCGACAGAGATCATTGCCGCACAGCAGGACCCGATCATACCGCACACAAGCGGGAACACATATTTCAGGTTCACACCGAAGAGCGCCGGCTCTGTGACGCCGAGATAACATGAGATGCATGCCGGTACGTTGACCTGCTGCGCGCGCTCATTTTTCTTCTGCAGCACACTCATGGCAAGGACACTGGACCCCTGCGCGATATTGGACAGCGCGATCATGGGCCACAGGATCGTGCTCTGTGCCGGTGTATTCAAAAGCTGTGAATCGATCGCATTTGTCATATGGTGCAGACCGGTCATAACGAGCGGCGCATACAGAAGACCAAACACAGCCGCGAACAAGAATCTGAAGTCAGATGTAAGTCCGGCGTACACAACATCTCCGATCGCATTTCCGATCGTCCAGCCGATCGGGCCCACTACCATGTGCGCGATGAATACCGCCGGGACTAACGAACAGAACGGCACAACGATCATACTGATCACTTCCGGACATATCTTCTTAAAGAATTTCTCCAGATATACAAGGACAAATCCCGCCATCATCGCCGCGATGACCTGCCCCTGATAACCGATCATCTGCACCTTGGCGAACCCGAAATCCCATACCGGTATCTCATCCGCAGGCGTTGACGCTACATTAAATCCGTTCAGAAGCTGTGAAGATACCAGTGTCAGTCCGAGGATGATACCAAGTATCTGAGTCGTCCCCATCTTCTTCGTGATAGACCATACGATACCGACAGGCAGCAGATGGAAGACCGCCTCGCCGATCAGCCACAGGAAACTGTCCACTCCCGCCCAGAACTGTGAGATCTCAACGAGTGTCTTTGTCCCGTTTTCAAAAAGATCGATCGAGTCGATCACATTTCGGAAGCCAAGCACAAGACCTCCGCAGATGAGCGCCGGGATCAGAGGCGCGAAAATCTCGCCCAGCGCACCCATCATCTTCTGGACAGGGTTCTGATTCGTCTTTGCCGCCGCTTTCACCGCGTCCTTGCTCACTCCCTCGATCCCTGCGTAAGCAGTGAACTCATTGTAAAACGCGGCCACATCATTTCCTATAATGACCTGATACTGTCCTGCCTGGGTAAATGTCCCTTTCACGCTCGGCAGATCTTCAATCTCTTTCTCATTCGCTTTCTTCGAGTCAACCAGGACGAAACGCATCCTTGTCATACAGTGTGAAACTGCCTGGATGTTTTCCTTTCCTCCGACGAGTTCCAGCAGACGCTTTACGTCATTTTCATACTTTCCCATCGTTTCTCTTCCTTTCTTTTATTTCTGAGTTTCAGTATTCCCCGATCGATGCATCCACAGCCTCAGACTTGTTTGAACAACTTGAATATATCACTCTTGTTTAAACATGTCAACAATATTTTTTAACTGTTTCATCTTTGGGAGTTTTATACAAAAATATTCTATAATTTATAGTTAAACTGCCCTTTAATTTCATTTCGTTTTTACTTGATTTTCTATTTATGAGTTTTATAATAAAAGAAGATGTTTAAACAAGGGGGTTTTCTTATGCCAAAAGCAAAATATGATCAGATTTACAGAGACTTAAAAGAGAAAATCGAAACAGAAGTATATTCCTATCAGGAAATGCTCCCCTCAGAACACATGCTGGTCCGTGAGTACGGCTGCTCCCGTAATACAGTACGCCGGGCACTCGCAGAACTCACAGCAGACGGGTACGTACAACCCATGCACGGCAAGGGAGTCCGGAATATCTTCCGGCCGGTTGAGCAGGCGGCATTTACCGTAGGCGGAATCGAATCTTTCAAAGAATCCTCCGCCCGCAACAAAAGGAAAGGAACCACGCAGGTCCTGCAGTTCGCAGAGATTATTGCTGATGAGAAAATAGAAAAAAGAACCGGATTCCGGAAAGGGATCTGCCTCTATTATATCCAGCGTTTACGCTTTCTTAATGGAATCCCCCTGATCCTGGACCATAATTATTTCTTAAAAGAGGCGGTCCCCGGCCTCACGCCGGAAATCGCCTCGCAGTCGATCTATGATTATCTGGAAGGGACACTCGGGATCACCATAACCACAAGCAAAAGGACCCTTACCGTTGAGCATGTCACTCAGATCGATGAAAAGTATATTGACTTAAAAGACTATAACTGCATGGCTGTCATCACAAGCCAGACCTTTGACGACAACGGAATTCAGTTTGAATACACGCAGTCAAGGCATCACCCTGATTTTTTTCGTTTCCAGGACGTGGCGACGAGAAAGACGCATTAATATCCGTCACTCCTTTCCCGGCATTCGGATGGATCTGTGAATAAACCACATCCACGAAAAATACAGCCATGAGAACGGAACATACAAGCTTCAGGCGCTTCTCGTTCAGCCTGTTCACAAGGTTGTCCACCATCGGCGCGATCGCATAAGTGATCGCCAGGCCTCCGATGCCGAATACCAGAAGCCCCTCCGCGCAGATCCTGCCGTTCAGGTTCAGGAAATACCCGCTGTAATCCCACCATTTCATTCCTCCTGTCGCGATCTCCATGACAAGGGACGTCATGTATTCAAGGAATCCGCAGACCACGATCGTGGCGATGAATTCCAATGCCGGATTCCTTCTGAGCCGGTATAAGAGGGTGAGGATCAACACGGATCCGGTCCCGTAGATCGGCAGCCACGGTCCGTGCAGGGCGCCGCGGTTTACGAAAGTGCCGTAGCTTACAAGGTGCATTCCCACTTCCCAAAGCCATCCGGCAAAGGACAGTCCCAGGAACAGAACGGCCAGAGACCATACCGAATAATGCCGCATGTAGTTCAGTGACTCCACAAGCTTCCGCCGGTTCTCCTCCGGGATCGGATAGAATCTCACCGGATACGCCTCGCCCCGGGTATCGTCGATCAGTTCATAGACTTTCACAATCTCCGCCTGACGTCTCTCGTATTCCCTGTCCTCCTCCCGGCGAAGGAAGATCACTCCGAAATTCTTTGCAAGAAATCCTCTCCATCCGCTCAGCCCGTTCTCCTCTTTCGGAGCGTTCTCCACGACAGAGATGACATCCGCATATTTCTCTCTCAGCAGATGTTCTTCCGGCTTCTCATAAAGATATCTGTCATAAAGCAGATCCGCGTCCGGTATGTTCTTTGCTTTCGCCTCGGAGCGCAGCTCTGCATAATACCGGGTAAATGAAGCCGTCATATACGGATTTGTAAAAAATACATTGAAAATACCCATGGTCAATGTACCCAGCAGCGACCACCCGAGAAACGAGAGCTCAAAAACAAAGCACTCCCATTTATGCCCTTTCATCATCCGCCGTGACAAAGTGATCGCCTGACGCGCGGTCATATCCGGATTTTCCGCCACAATATAAGGTACAAGATAATAAGAATAATGCTTCACCACAATACCCACGATCGTCAGGCACCACAATGAATAGAAGACGTATTTCACAAACATGATCCAGGAAGCCTTCAGCCACTTCTTTATCCGAAGCAGGAATACAAATCGCTGCGCTGTCACCCTTTCATAAAGGAGCCCCTCCAGAAAGACTCTCCGCATGACCACGGGAAATGTGTTCTGGATCAGGAACCAGAACACGAACATGAGCAGAGCTCCCAGGATGATCAGGATCATTACTCCTGCGTTTTCAGACCCTGTGACCGAAGCGATAGCCGCCACTGCCGTGACGATGATAGATCCGGAAGTGACCTGGTTGACGATTCCGGAAAATACGCCCCTTGTACGTCCAAATGCAGGATTGCCCTTGTCTGCATGTTCAATGGCATTTTCCTTGATCTGCTCCGCCATCTCTTTCCCTGCCTGCGTGTTATCCGCCGCGATGGTTCTGAGCACATCCGCCCATCCGATACTCCGCATGTTCGTCTTGATTATATCGGCACCTGTCCCATTCAAGTCGTTTTCAATCTGTTCATATGTCTGTTCATATGACGGCGCCGTGGAAAAGTTCAGCGAGCTTCTGAACTCCGCCGATAAAAATGCAGCGATCAGACAGGCTGCCACAAAAATAAAATAATGTTTTTTCAGGGAATGCTTCCCCTGTTTTTTCATTTGTTTCCTTGTCATCATTTCCCCCTCAAATTCCGTATTTCTCCAATGCGTACACCGCTGCTCCCGTGGCTCCGACGATCTCCGGTTCTTCACAGATATACAGCTTTGATCCGATCTTCTCTTCCGCTGCCCGCACCACGCCCGGATTCTTAGCCACACCCCCGGTCATCATGAACTCCGGCTCCATGCCCACCCGGCGCAGAAGACCGGACGCCTTATTCGCGATCGCATGGCAGACACCGTCCGCGATATCCGCCTTCTCCTTGTTATTCGCGATCAGGGAGATGACTTCAGACTCGGCAAACACAGAGCACATGCTGGTGATCTCAATCTTCTCCCGAGAAGTCAGCGCGATTGCCCCCAGCTCATCCAGCGAGACCTCCAGCGTCCTGGCGATCATCTCCAGGAAACGCCCTGTTCCCGCGGCGCACTTGTCATTCATGACAAAGTCCTTCACCTCCCCGGTCTCGCTTAATCTGATCGCCTTGCTGTCCTGCCCGCCGATATCCAGGATGGTGCGGATCTCCGGGTTAAAATAATGCGCGCCCTTGCCGTGGCAGCTGATCTCCGTCACATTTTCATCGGCGAACTCAATGCTCACACGCCCGTATCCGGTGGAGACGATCCATGAGATATCCTCCCGTGAAAGCCCCGCCTTCTCAAGTACCTCATGCAGCACCTTGTCCGCGCTGACACCGGACTTCGCCCCGGTGCGCACCACGGAAAACGCTTTGATCTTTCTGTCCTGGTCCATGATCACTGCATTCGTAGATGTAGACCCGCTGTCTATCCCCATTACATACATTACCTTGTCTCCCTTTCTCTTATTTTCCGGTCTGCGTCTTTCCGGCGTCAGCGACTCCAGGAACGCCTCGATCCTTGTCCTCACCTGCCCGCCGCTCTGCCTGGTATAATCCGTCTCCAGCAGGAGCAGTGGACGGTCCAGCCATTCCTTCAGCCACGCATACTCGTAAGCGTAATTATCGCAGAACTGTACCGTATGATAAATCACGCCATCTACGCTGTCCGCGCATCTGCGGATCAGCTCGTCCCGGTTCGCCGCCTGCTCCATCCTCATACAGGGGAACTGGCTCAGGAGCCCCCGCGCGTATCCGGTCATGACGTCCGTCTCATCCACGAGGATCTTTCTGCCCAGCCCCGTGCAGGTCAGGTCAAAGGCGACATTCGCGCCCCGCTCTGCCAGGATCTTCTTAATGCTGTCATTTGCCCTTGCCCCGATGATGCCGATATTGACACAGCTGTTCTTTACGGCATATTGCTGCTCTTCCTCTTTTTCTTTCAAATATTCGCAGAATCTTCCTTCGTCAAATCTTTTTCCGGAGAACTTCTCATACTCCGAGGTCATTTCCCTGATCCGCCGCTCATAGAGCGTGATCCCCGCATCCTTCGTGATCCGGGGCGTGTCCAGCATATAGACAAACTTATCCGGGAACTCTTCCCGAAGCACGTCATAGAGCCTGCGGATGCTGTCGCAGCACGTTGTCAGGATAACGCCCTCATAGTCCCTGCCCATGACCTCTTCCAACACCCCTTTTGCAAAACTGCAGATATTAGGGTGCATCCGGATCTCCGCCTGATTGAAATTCGTCACATCCGGCTCGATCCGTTCCATCTGTACTCCCATGGATTCAAATAC
>DXCD01000099.1 GCA_019116185.1 Candidatus Mediterraneibacter stercorigallinarum | reverse complement strand
CCGAGGCGCACATATAATCAAAGCGATATGAGGTGACCTGCCGCTCCCCGTCTTTCCATTCACGTACATGGACCCCTGCCTGATAAAATTCATACTCATAGTCAGCAGTCATTTCCGCCTCCACCATTTCTTCCAGGAGCAGCGCAAGCTGTGAAAAAGTAATCCCTGCCGGGATCGCACACCGCTTCCACACCGGAGGTTTTGAGTTTTTCAATATGATCTTAATCTGATATGACTTCATCTTTTATTCTCCCGGTCTTTCTCTAAAATCGTTTGTGGTATTTCTGCTTCTAAGTGTATCACATATTGTATTTTAAATCACTCTATTCCTCTTCACTTCATCAAAAAGACCACTGTACGTTCTCGCCCATACAGTGGTCCTCATTTTATCCGGTCAGATCTTATCCAGCCGGATCTATTTCTCTATTTTATCCTTAGAATATATGATAATTCACAACCAGCGCCGCAAACACGATTGACACCATGGAAAGCAGCTTGATCAGGATATTGATAGACGGTCCTGAAGTATCTTTAAATGGATCTCCTACCGTATCGCCTACTACAGCCGCCTTGTGGCAGTCGCTTCCCTTTCCGCCATGGGCGCCGCCCTCGATATATTTCTTAGCGTTATCCCAGGCACCGCCTGCATTCGCCATGAAGATCGCCATCAGGAATCCTGTCGCAGTAGAACCGGTGAGCAGTCCGATGACGCCGTTATATCCGAGGATCAGTCCTGTCACAACCGGAGTAATGATTGCGAGCAGCGTAGGCAGGATCATTTCATGAAGAGATGCCTTTGTACAGATATCAACGCAGGTCTCATAATCCGCTTCAGCCTTTCCTTCCATCAGCCCTTTGATCTCCCTGAACTGGCGGCGCACTTCCACAACGATGCTCTGTGCCGCGCGTCCGACAGAATCCATTGTAAGAGCAGCGAATACGAACGGCAGGCATGCTCCGATGAAGATACCAACCAGCACGGTCGGGTTCATCACGCTCATATCAAGCGCAATATCCGGTCCGCCTACTTCCTGGACTTTCTCTACATAAGAAGCGATCAACGCAAGCGCTGTAAGCGCCGCAGATCCGATCGCGAATCCTTTTCCGGTTGCAGCTGTTGTATTTCCAAGAGAATCAAGTGCGTCAGTACGTCTTCTGACTTCTGCTTCCAGCCCTGCCATCTCAGCGATACCGCCCGCGTTATCAGCGATCGGTCCGTAAGCATCTGTTGCCAGGGTAATGCCAAGAGTAGACAGCATTCCTACCGCGGCGAGTGCGATCCCGTAAAGACCTCTCGTGGTCTCGATAAAGCCGCCGGACAGTGCATATGCAGCCATGACGCAGATCGCGATAATAATAATCGGCACTGCTGTGGAAAGCATTCCAAGGCTTAAGCCTCCGATAATGATCGTCGCGGATCCGGTTTCTGATTTATCTGCAAGCTTCTTCGTCGGTTTATATGTGTCTGATGTAAAATATTCTGTAAAGAATCCGATCAGCACGCCCGCAAGCAGACCACCGAGGATCGCAAAATAGAATCCGATAAAATCTTTCCCGAGAATAAACCATACAAGCGGGAACGCGACAACTGCTATGATAAGCGCGCTCGTATTCGTCCCGCGCCTGAGCGCCTTCAGGAGTGTACTCTGATCCGTGTCTTCCCCGGTCTTTACAAGCAGAGACCCAATGATGGATGCCAGCACTCCGACCGCTGCCAGAACCATCGGGATCACGACCGCATTCACACGGTCCACTGCCTCGATCTTATTAAAAGCAATAACACCAAGCGCGCACGCGGACAGGATAGAACCAACATAAGATTCATAGAGGTCAGCGCCCATTCCGGCAACATCGCCCACATTATCTCCCACATTATCCGCGATAACCGCCGGGTTTCTCGGATCATCTTCCGGAATGCCGGCCTCTACCTTTCCTACCAGGTCAGCTCCAACGTCCGCTGCCTTTGTATAAATACCGCCGCCGACACGGGCGAACAGCGCCATCGAGGATGCTCCCATTCCGAACGTGAGCATGGTGCTCGTAATATCTTCAATCGGAAGTTTAAACACAAGCCTCAGCAGCAGATACCAGATCGAGATATCCAGAAGTCCGAGTCCTACCACGGTAAATCCCATAACAGATCCGGCAGAAAACGCCACATTCAGACCCTTGTTCAGGCTTTTCTGGCATGCAGCCGCTGTTCTTGCGTTTGCTCTCGTTGCAATCTGCATTCCCACGAATCCCGATAAGCCCGAGAAGAAGCCCCCGGTCACGAACGCAAAAGGAACAAACCATGTCAGCAGATCCAGGGCTGCCATCACAGCCAGGATCACGAACATCACCGCAAAGAACCCGATAAGGATCTTGTACTGGCGGCGCAGATATGCCATCGCCCCTCTGTGGATAGATCCGGAAATCTTTCTCATGGTATTGTTTCCCTCCGGGAAACGGAGTACCTTCTGCGCCCTGCTTGCCACGAACAACAGTGCAATGATGGAGCCAAATAGTGTCAGTAGTGCCAATTGATTGTCCATTCCAATCACTCCTCCATTCCTTTTTAAGTATGAATATAAAATTTTATGTGTACGGGGTTTATTATACCATTATTTTGTTATTTTTTATATAATTTTCCGATTTTATTTTCAAAATTTGTACGATTTTTACACATCTCATCTAAAAGGGGACAGACCCCTTTCAGAAGGTGCCTGTCCCCTTTTACATTTTTCACAATTAACACTCAAATACCGCGACTCCATATGCCGGCAGCGGATATGCAATGGAATATTTCTGACCGTCGCATTCCTGTTTCACCGGTTTATAGATCAATGGCCTCTCTTCGCCTTTTCCACCGTATTTCTCATCATCACTGTTGAGCACCAGCTTAAGCTGTTTCCTCCTCGGCAC
>DXCD01000098.1 GCA_019116185.1 Candidatus Mediterraneibacter stercorigallinarum | reverse complement strand
TGATCCTGGGATGTACGGAACTTCCGCTGATGTATGCGGATGATAAACTTTCAATCCCAGTTTTTGACACTTTGAAATATCATATTTCGGGAATCATAGATTATATGTTCAAGGAGTAACTATGTATCGGATTCAAAGATTTACCGATGAATATGCAGAAAGCCTTCTGAGTTTTTTGCAATGCTGTCTTCCAGAATCCGGGAGGCAGCTGGATTTAAAAGGAAGACATAAGATTTATCTGGATGTAAGACACTCTTTTGAAGCGTTCTGGATCATGCTCGATTCTGGAGAAATTATAGGGACAGCAGCATTAAAAAAGCTAGCTGAGGGACGCTGCGAACTGAAGTCGCTGTATCTTTACGAGAGATACCAGGGCAGAGGGCTTGGCAGAAAGCTTCTGGAAACTGTAATTTTGGAAGCGAGGATAGCGGATTATAAAGAAATGTATCTTGACACATTATCGTCCAGCCAAAGAGCTCTGGCTCTCTATGAAAAGGCGGGCTTTGTTATAACGGAACGGTATAATGAGAACTGCGCCGCGGATATTTTTATGGTGTTAAAACTCGATAGAAAGTGACAGATAAAAATATTTTTAGTATCAGCCCGTCGCGGCTCCCTGCGCTGCTGGAAAAACAATCCTCTTGACCTGCAAACGTTTGTTCTTCATAATAAGCGGCAAGGAGGCGAACATAAGTTTGGATAAGAGGGAACGGGTTATTTTTCATATTGATGTAAATTCAGCATTTTTAAGCTGGGAGGCAGTATACCGTATCCGTCATCTTGGCGGAAGCACGGATCTGCGGGAAGAAGTGTCTGCGGTAGGCGGTGACATGGCGATGCGGCACGGGATCATTCTTGCAAAATCGATTCCGGCAAAGAAGTATCATATTCAGACCGGGGAGACGATCGTGGAGGCACTCCGCAAATGTCCGAATCTGACTCTGGTTCCGCCTAATTACAATCTGTACGAGAAATGTTCAGCGGCATTTATGGAAATCCTTCGGCAGTATTCGCCGGATGTGGAGCAGTATTCTGTGGATGAGGCATTTCTGGACATGAGCGGAACAGAAGGGATTTGGGGAGACCCTCAGAGCGCGGCGGCCCGGATCAAAGATCAGATCCGCGATACGCTGGGATTTACAGTCAATATCGGGATCTCAGAAAACAAGGTGCTGGCAAAGATGGCGTCTGATTTTCAGAAGCCGGACAGAGTCCACACATTGTGGAAAGACGAAATACAGGAGAAAATGTGGGGGCTTCCGGTCAACGACTTGTTCTTTGTCGGCAGGTCAGCGGCGAAGAAGCTCTTAAATCTTGGCATTCAGACGATCGGGGATCTGGCGTGCACGGAACCGGCGCTTCTGAAATCCCATCTGAAGAAACAGGGTGAAGTGATCTGGGCATTTGCAAATGGAAAAGATGTCTCTGTCGTCCAGTCGGAACCTCCGGCGAATAAAGGGTATGGAAATTCTACGACTATCGCTTTTGACGTGACGGACGCGTCTGCTGCAAAGCTGGTGCTTCTGGCGCTGGCAGAGACAGTGGGGACCAGACTGCGGGAGGCGGCTGTAAGAGCAGAAGTAATCGCAGTCGGCATCAAGTCTTGTGACCTGAATTACTCGAGCCATCAGATGACGCTGGGAAATCCGACAAACATTACATCCGAGATCCATAAGTCAGCCTGCCGGCTCTTTGACGAACTGTGGGAGGGCGCTCCGATCCGTCATCTCGGGATCCATACGAGCCGGATTCGGGATGGGGCTGATATGAGGCAGATCGACATGTTCGACAACACAGATTATGAGAAGCTTGGAAAAAGGGATGCTGCCGTTGACCGGATCCGCAGAAGGTACGGTATAGATTCAGTCAAGAGGGCGGCATTTCTCGGAAGCCCGATTGATCACATGAGCGGAGGGATTTCCCGTGAGAAGAGAACCGTTGATTACAGGAAGATCAAGATATAGGTGAGCGGATATGAATATGGGGATTGGGACAAACACCCGGAAACCGGACGAAGGGCAGATGAAGAGGAAGAACCTGAGAGAGGTTGCCTGCGGAGTCTGGTTTACCAGCAAAGGGACGGTCATGCCGAAGATGATCAAATATCAGGACGATGAGGGGACGATCCACAGTATCGCTCAGATCCATGTGCAGTCGCGGGATATGAAATATTACTGCGGCATTCCCATTCATGAATACCGGTGCAGTACGGTGGCAGGAGACCAGGAATATCTCTTCCGGCTGTACTATTATGCAGAAGAAAACCGATGGAAGATCAGCTGGGAAAGCGAGGGGAAATAAGATGTGCGGAAGATATTATGTGGATGATGAAACAGCAAGAGAGATCAGACGACTCGTGCAGAAGCTGGAAATGAGGCTGGATCAGGAGATGAATCAAAGAACGGCGTACAGCACAGCTTCAGGATCAGAGCATAATTTGACAGATGGCGTTCAGGCTGTTTTCCCTTCGCAGAATGCTGCGGTGATAAAGGGAAATGACCGGCACTTGGAGGCAGACCTGATGAAATGGGGATTCCCACGTTTTGACGGGAAAGGGCTCCTGATCAACGCCAGGGCGGAAACAGCAATGGAAAAGCGCAGTTTCAGGGAAAGTGTCCGCCACAGAAGGTGTGTGATCCCGGCAAAGGGCTTCTGGGAGTGGAACAAATCAAAAGAGAAGTTCTCATTTGAACGCCCGGATTCTCCTGTAATGTTTATGGCAGGATGCTATGAATGCTTTGAAGGGCAGGAACGGTTCGTGATCCTGACCACAGAGGCAAATCCTTCCGTAAGCCCGGTCCATGAACGGATGCCGCTTATTTTGGAGCAGAGCGAACTGGAAGGCTGGGTGATGGATGACAGGGCGGCAGAGCATTTTCTGCATAAAACGCCGGTGCTCCTGGAGCGGGAAGCGGAATATGAGCAGATGAGCCTGTTTTAGATAATGACTTTGTCTCTCAGTTATTTTATGATAAACTAAAGAAGAAATTTATCGAATACGATACAAAGGAGTAAGATTATGCCAGTTTATGATTTTAATAATTCACCGAAAGGTTCCAATGAACCGGTCTGTACCTATACGGTTTTTTATACAAATGAACCTCAGGCGTCCGCTGAGAACCCGCTTCTCGTCCTGGATAACAGGGCAGGAGAGCTGAAGCATCATTCCAGCGGCGTTTTTACGAATCCGGTGAAGCGGACAGCATTTGAATTTCAGGGGGAGGACGGAACGGTCAGCGCGGATATCCTGCGGATCGATGCCCGGTTCGTAAGTCTTTTAAAATGGATGGGAGAGAACCATATCAATGTGCGTCTCTCCGGCGCGTCACAGAATGGCGAGTATGCCGTGTATAAGATCCGGGAGATCGCTTTTGGCGGCGGCGTGAAGCTCTCTGCGGAGGACGGATTCCTTCAGTTCATGATCGAGAGACTTCTTTCCAGTGACGCTCCGTCTGAAGAAATCCCGGATGAGGACGAAGAAGAGACCGGCGACAGCATGAAGCTGACCAGCATCCAGAGCATTACGGATTTCATGACCTGCGCCGGGAGGACATTACCGGACAATATCCGTCTCTGGGCGAGAAGAAATCTGGCAGTGGCGCGTTCACACGAGGTATCCGCAGAAGAGCGCAGGCATGCCCAGCGCGCACTTTCTATTATGATGAATATCCAGTGGAAGGGAAATTATTTCCCGCCGGTGGACCCGGAAGAGGCAAGGAGAATTCTGGATGAAGAGCTCTATGGAATGGAGTCTGTAAAGCAGAGGATCATCGAGACGATCATCCAGATCAACCGCACCCACACGCTGCCCGCTTACGGCCTGCTGCTGATCGGTCCTGCCGGAACCGGTAAATCTCAGATCGCTTATGCAGTGGCGCGGATCCTGAAGCTGCCGTGGACTACACTGGATATGAGCTCCATCAATGACCCGGAGCAGCTGACCGGAAGCTCTCGGATCTATGCAAATGCAAAGCCGGGCATCATTATGGAGGCATTTTCCATGGCAGGAGAATCTAACCTGGTATTCATCATCAATGAGCTGGATAAGGCTGCTGCCGGGAAGGGGAACGGCAATCCGGCAGACGTCCTTCTGACGCTTCTGGACAACCTGGGCTTTACTGACAATTATATTGAATGTATGATCCCCACGGTGGGCGTGTATCCCATCGCAACTGCCAACGATAAGGATCAGATCAGTGTGCCGCTGATGTCCAGGTTCGCGGTGATCGAGATCCCGGATTACACAGCGGAAGAGAAGAAAGTTATTTTCTCGAAATATGCGCTCCCGAAGGTGCTGAAGAGGATCGGCATGCAGGAGAATGAGTGCACCCTGACTCCGGACGGATTGGACGCGGTCATTGATTTACATAAAAATACCAGCGGGATCCGGGATCTGGAGCAGGCGGCGGAACATATCGCGGCAAACGCGCTGTATCAGATCGAAGTAGACCATGTAGAGTCCGTGGCACTTGATGCAGAGATGGTGAGAGATCTTCTTTCCTGAAATGGTTTCAGGGAGGAACTTTGAAGCGGTTTTTAAGGCGGTTTTCTGAGAGATTTTTGAAATAAGAGGTGTGACAAGATGGGCAGGGTCAGAATTATAAAGAAGAACGACGAGTATAACTCGGAATATGAGACAGGAGATATTTTCGAGATCCAGGGGACATGGTACGGCGGTGTCCATATCACAGGAAAATCCGGTGTGC
>DXCD01000097.1 GCA_019116185.1 Candidatus Mediterraneibacter stercorigallinarum | reverse complement strand
CGTCACATCCTGACTCCTTAAGGTTCAGTGCGTGTGCATGTCCCTGGCTTCCGTATCCGATGATCGCGATCTTCTGTCCTTCCAGTGCTGCCAGATTACAGTCTTCCTGATAAAAAATTCTTGCTGCCATTTTAACATTCCTCCTAAAATATGATGATTTTATATTGTTAAAGGATATTGTCCTTTAGCGGTCAACTATGCCTCATCGTCCGCAGACCATGTCTTCTTCTGTCCGTCCTCGTCGATAAATGTAATATCTTTCATTCCGCGGGACAGCCCGGTGATACCTGTTCTTGCCAGCTCCAGGATCTCATATCCGTCCAGCAGATTTAAAAACGCCTCCAGCTTTGACTGGTTTCCGGTAAGCTCCAGCATCAGAGAACCTTTCTCAACATCCACGACTTTGGCCCGGAAAATGTCCGCCACAGAGATGATCTCCGCTCTCTGGGCTGCGTTGGCCCTCACTTTCACCATGATCAGTTCACGGTAAACGGACTCTCCTTCCTTCAGCACCTTGATCTCGATCACGTCCTCCAGCTTGCGTACCTGCTTCTCGATCTGGGAGAGGATCAGCTCATCTCCGCTGGCCACGATGGTGATCCGCGTAAATCTGGGATCCGCCGTCACGCCTGCCGTGATGCTGTCGATACTGTATCCCCTTCGGCTGAACAGGCCGGAAATACGGCTCAGTACACCTGGATTATTATCTACGAGCAATGAATATACTCTTTTCATACCTGCACCTCTTCTCTCTTGATTTTCAAAAACAGAGTGCGTTCTGTTTTTTAATAATAACAAGGATCCACACTTTTGTCAAGCGGTTTACCCCTGTTCCGCAATTTTTTCTGCCAGCTCTGTCAGATAGACCCATCTTTCCATTTTTTCATCCAGCTCTTCCTGCACCCTGTCCTTTTCCTCCATCAGCTCTTTCAGCTTCACAGAGTTTGTGGCATTGGCCATGATATCTGCATCCAGCTTCTCAATCTTTTCTTCCAGCGCCGCGATATCTTCATCGATGGTCTCATATTCTCTCTGTTCTTTGTAGGAGAATTTCAGCTTTGTACTCCGCGGCTTTTTCCAGTCTTTCTCCTTTCCAGCCTCAGCTTTTCTGTCGCTTCCGGCCCCTGCTTTCACATCCGGGACAGACTGGCCCCTGGCCTGGATATAGTCCGTATATCCGCCTTCATACTGTGTAAGCGTTCCATTGCCGGAGAACTCAAAAATCCGATCCGCCACATTGTCCAGGAAATACCGATCATGGGAGACGGTCACCACAATCCCCGTAAAAGAGGAAAGATAGTCTTCCAGGATCGTCATAGTAGGAATATCCAGATCATTGGTACACTCATCCAGCACAAGGAAATTGGGATTAGACTGCAGAATCCCCAGCAGATACAGCCTCTTTTTCTCCCCGCCGGACAGCTTTTCAACCGGGGAATACTGCATTTCCGGTGTGAAAAGGAAGCGCTCCAGCATCTGGGATGCAGTGATCCTGCCCTCTTTTGTCTGCACATATTCACCGATATCTTTCACATAGTCAATGACCCGCTGTTTTATATCCATCTGGGGCAGCTCCTGGGAAAAATAGGCAATGCGCACGGTCTCTCCCACTTCCACCTGGCCCTCATCCGGCTCCGTCTGCCCGGCAATGATCTTAAGAAGCGTAGATTTTCCGCAGCCGTTAGGTCCTACGATCCCCACTTTCTGGTTCTTGAGAAAAATATAGTCAAAATCACGGATGAGGATCTGCTCTCCGTATGCCTTGCTTACATGGTGGAATTCCACGGTTTTCTTTCCCATTCTTGTCTCCACGGAATCAATCCGTGCCGTCTCTTCCGCCACAGGTCCTGTCTGATTTTTCAGCGCTTCCAGTCTCTCCAGTCTGGCTTTCTGCTTGGTGGTTCTGGCGCGGCACCCCCTCTTTGCCCACTCCAGCTCCATACGCAGCACGCTCCGGCGCTTTCTCTCAGAGGCAAGCTCCATCTCCTCACGGGCCGCTTTCTGCTCAAGGAAACCGGAATAGCCGGCCTCGTAGCTGAAGATCTTTCCGTCATCGATCTCCAGGATCCGGTTTGTCACCTTATCAAGGAAATACCGGTCGTGGGTCACCATCAGAATGGTCCCCCGGAAAGCTTTCAGATACTCCTCCAGCCAGCCTATCATCTCTTGGTCCAGATGGTTGGTAGGCTCATCCAGAAGAAGCACGTCAAAGGAATCGGCCAACACCTTTGCCATGGCCGTCCTCTTTTTCTGTCCCCCGGACAGGGTATCGATGCGGGCCTCCCAGTCTGTGATGCCCAGTTCATTTAAGTTACTCTGCACTTTCCAATCCACATTCGGATCCCCGGTGAAGGCCCAGGAGGACACAGTCTCCTCCTCTCCGAACTGCGGCGTCTGAGAAAGGTACGCCATGCGGATGCCGTTCTGTGTAATGATCTGTCCCTCATCCGGCGTCTCAAGACCTGCCACAAGTCTTAAAAGGGTGGTCTTACCGGTTCCGTTCAGTCCGATAATGCCTGTCTTCTCCCCCTCCTGCACACCACAAGAAGCGTCCTCAAAGATTGTTTTCCCGCCAAATATTTTGCTGATGTGTTCTATGTTGATGATATTCATAAGTAAAACCTCTTTTCATTTTCCTTTGCCGCTGGCGAAAACACTTGCGGCAAACCACTGCACATGACGCTATTTTATAGGATTTCTTT
>DXCD01000096.1 GCA_019116185.1 Candidatus Mediterraneibacter stercorigallinarum | reverse complement strand
GTCAGATAAGATCATTGAGAACAATCAGGTAACAGTCATAGGAATGGTGGTGTCGGAATTTACATACAGCCACGAAGTATTCGGAGAGGGATTTTACATGGTGGATATCCTTGTAAGAAGACTGAGCAGTTCAAATGACAGGATCCCTGTGATGGTGTCAGAGCGCCTGATCGACGTGGGGCAGGATTACCGCGGGAAATGCATAATGGTGTCAGGGCAGTTCCGGTCGTATAACCGGCATGAGGAGCAGAAGAACCGCCTGGTGCTTTCTGTATTTGCACGGGAGATCGAATTTATCGATGAGGAGCCCGACGGAGCCCGGACGAACCACATCCTGCTGGAAGGGTATATGTGCAAGCGTCCTGTATACCGCAAGACGCCTCTGGGCAGAGAGATAGCGGACCTGCTGCTGGCTGTGAACCGGCCATATGGGAAATCCGATTATATCCCCTGTATCTGCTGGGGGAGGAACGCCAGATATGCTGCCGGCTTTGATGTGGGAGAGCATGTGCGCATCCTGGGAAGGATACAGAGCCGTGAATATGTGAAGAAGCTGTCAGAGACAGAGACCGAGACCAGGACAGCATACGAAGTTTCTGTGAGCAAACTGGAGTGCATGGACGACTGACGGGCAGCCAGGCGGATGCGGAATGAGCGGACAAAACGTTTGTTAAAAGGATATCATATATTGAGATGAACTCTCAAATGTGGTATCCTTTTTATATGGTTTGCGGCGGCAGACTGCCCGAAGAGCGGCAGTCCGGCGTCTGCTCTGAGGATCAAGAGACAGGAGGATGAATGATATGATAAAGATGATGATGCATGGATGCAACGGGAAGATGGGGAGAATGATCACGGAGATTGTAAAAGGTGATGAGAATGCCGTGATCGCGGCAGGAGTAGATACATACACAGAAGTTCCCAACGAGTATCCGGTGTTTGATTCCATTGAGAAATGTGATGTGGATGTGGACGTGGTGATTGATTTTTCCAATGCAGGGGCAGTGGATGCCCTGCTGGATTACTGCGTGGAGAAGAATCTCCCGGTCGTGCTCTGCACTACGGGACTTTCCGAAGAACAGCTGGCAAAGGTGGAGGAATCATCAAAGAAGATTCCGGTCCTGAAGTCTGCCAATATGTCCCTGGGGATCAATCTTCTCCTGAAGTTATTGAAAGACGCGGCAAAAGTGCTGGCTCCGTCAGGATATGACGTGGAGCTGGTGGAGCGCCATCACAACCAGAAGCTGGACGCGCCAAGCGGCACGGCTCTTGCGCTGGCAGACTCGGTAAATGAGGCGCTGGGAAATGAATATCACTATGTATATGACAGAAGCCAGGTGCGGCAGAAGAGAGAGAAGAAGGAGATCGGCATCAGCGCTGTGCGCGGCGGAACGATCGTGGGAGAACACGAGGTCATTTTCGCAGGTACGGATGAAGTGATCGAGTTTAAGCATACGGCATATTCCAGAGGCGTGTTTGCGAAAGGAGCTGTAGAGGCAGGCAAATTCCTGGCAGGAAAAGAAGCGGGAATGTATGACATGGGAGACGTGATCGGCCTGTAAAGAGCGGAAATGCCCAGTGGAGGGAGCTTATGAAAGAATTAGAAACCAGATACCTGGAGAGGCTGTCGGACCTGTATCCGACGATCGCTGCAGCGTCCACGGAGATCATTAATCTTCAGTCCATCCTGAATCTTCCGAAAGGGACGGAGAATTTTCTTACTGATGTGCATGGAGAGTATGAGGCATTTTCCCATGTGCTGAAGAATGGTTCCGGTTCTGTGCGGCGCAAGATTGAGGATGTATTTGGAAAGCGGATGAGCGACAGGGACAAGCGCTCCCTTGCTACGCTGATTTATTATCCAAAGGCAAAGATGGATCTGATCCGGCAGGAAGAACCGAATATGGAAGACTGGTACAGGGTGCACCTGTATCTTCTTATTGAAGTGAGCAAGCGCGCGGCGAGCAAATATACCCGCTCAAAGGTGAGGAAGGCGCTTCCCAGGGATTTTGCCTATGTGATTGAGGAACTGATCACGGAGAAGGCAGAGGTGAGCGACAAGGAATCCTATTACAATGAGATTATTTCCACGATCATCCGGATCGGACGGGCAGAGGAGTTTATCTGCGCCATTTCGGAACTGATCCAGCGTCTGGTGGTGGACCATCTGCATATTGTGGGAGACATCTATGACCGCGGTCCGGGGCCGCATATCATTATGGACAAGCTTATGGCGTATCATTCCGTGGACATCCAGTGGGGAAACCATGATGTCGTATGGATGGGCGCGGCTGCCGGACAGAGAGGGTGTATCGCGAATGTAGTGCGTATCTGCGCGCGTTACGGCAATCTGGACATCCTGGAAGACGGGTACGGCATTAATCTGCTCCCCCTGGCAACATTTGCCCTGCGCATGTATAAGGACGATCCCTGCACTTGTTTTAAGCTGAAAGGCTCTGACAAAACGGATTCAGAAGAGATGCAGATGAATCTCCGGATCCATAAGGCGATCTCTATTATCCAGTTCAAAGTGGAAGGCCAGATCATCCGGAGACAGAAGACATTTCATCTGGAGGACAGGGCGCTGCTGCACAGAATTAACTATGAGAAGGGAACCATTGACCTGGGTGGAAAAGAATACCGGCTCCTTGACACGAATTTCCCGACCATAGACCCGAAAGATCCCTATGCTCTGAGCGCGGAGGAAGAGGAGATTATGGAGCGGCTTGAGCGGGCGTTTGAGAACTGCGAGAAGCTGCAGCAGCATATGCGGTTCCTGCTGGCAAAGGGCGGGCTGTACAAAGTGTATAATGATAATCTGCTGTACCACGGATGTGTGCCTCTGACAGAGGAGGGCGAACTCAAGGAAGTGGAAGTGTACGGAAACAAATACCGTGGAAGAGCATTGTATGACGCATTGGATTCTTATGTGCGCAAAGGATTTTTTGCCCTGGATGAAAAGGAGCGCCGGGATGGAAAAGATATCATGTGGTATATCTGGCTGCACCCGGATTCTCCGCTGTTCGGAAAGAACAGAATGGCCACCTTCGAACGGTATTTCCTGGCGGAGGAAGAGACGCATTTTGAGAAGAAGAATGCCTATTATCAGCTCATTGAAAACGAGGAGGTCATTGACCGCATCATGCGGGAATTCGGGCTGGATCCCGCTGGGGCGCACATTGTGAACGGGCATGTTCCTGTCAAGAGAAAGGATGGGGAGAGCCCGATTAAATGCGGAGGCAAGGTGCTTGTCATTGACGGCGGATTTTCCAAGGCTTATCAGAAGCAGACCGGTATCGCGGGATATACATTGATTTATAATTCCTATGGAATCCGGCTGGTGGCGCTGGAACCTTTTGAGTCCACGGAAGCGGCGATCAAAAAGGAGATTGATATCCATTCGGAGACCATGGTTGTCACCCGGGTGCGCGACCGCTGTCTCGTGGGAGACACGGACGCGGGAAGGGAAATCAAAGAACAGATACAGGATCTGGAACGTCTGCTGGCAGCATACAGAAATGGCGAGATCACGGAAAAGATATAGAAAAGCGAGGCAGAGATGGAGAAAGAACAGCATATATCAACAGAAGAGACAATGTCCGAACCGCTTAAGATTTATCTGCGGGAGATCGGACAGATCCCGCTTCTCAGTGAGGAGGAAGAAAAGGAACTGGGGAAAAGGAGCGCGGCAGGCGATGAGTCGGCGCTCCGAAGACTGGAGGAGGGAAATCTCCGTCTGGTTGTTTCACTTGCGAAGCGTTATACCGGAAGAGGCGTGCAGCTTATGGACCTGATCCAGGAAGGCAATATGGGGCTGATGCACGCGGCGGAGAAGTATGATTATAAGAAGGAAAACCGTTTTTCTACTTATGCATCCTGGTGGATCAAGGAGGCCATGCAGAGGGCGATTGACCAGCAGTCCCGCGAGATCCGTGTTCCGGTCCACGTGGCGGAAAATATGAAGAAAGTGCAGAAAGCGGCAAAAGATCTCCAGCAGGAACTGGGGCGCGACGTAACGCCGAAAGAAATCGCAGAGAAAATGGGAGACCGCACGGAGGAAGACGTGAAGAATATCCTTACTTATCTCCAGAGCCCGGTTTCACTTGAAACTCCTATCGGAGAGGACGGAGAGGACAGCTTGGGAGATATGGTAGAAGACCGTTCAGAGACAACGCCTGAAGAAGCAATGGATATTCTGGTACGCAGAGAAGAAGTAAAGGAGCTTCTGGAAACGCTCAATGACAGAGAACGCCAGGTGATCCAGCTTCGTTACGGACTGGGAGACAGCAGGACGCATACCCTGGAGGAGATCGGGGAGAGGCTTGGCGTGACCAGGGAACGGGTCCGCCAGATCGAAGCGCGCGCTATGGAAAAGCTGCGAAAAAATGCAAAATAAAACATTTCCCGTGCATAAATATTGCGAAAGTGCAAATAGTAGAGTTACAACAATATTTATGGAAAGGGAGACAACCTTATGAAGAAAATGAAAAAACTTCTTGTGCTTATGACATGTACGTTTGTGCTTCTTGGAACAGCCGCGTGCGGCAGCAGGAATAATGCCGACAACGGAGCGGATCAGTCAACGACTGATAACAATGCATCGGATAATGCCACAAATAATACTTCAAATAACACGGATACAAATGACAGGACGATGAATGACGCTACGGAGGGCGACGGGATCCTTGACAACGCGGTGGATGATGTGACAGACGGCGTGGATGACGTGACAGATGATGTGACAGATGGCGTTGACAAAGCGACAGACGAACTGACGGACGATAATGGCGTTCAGAAAGATATGCAGAACAACAAGTAAAAGTCACCGGAAAGCCGCTGAGGTTTTTTGAGAGGATAAATGACTGCCGCAGGGCCGCGGAAAGCTCCCGCTCTGCGGCAGTCATTATGAAACAGAGAAAGGAGATGGCAGGATGCGTTTCAGACCCTGCATTGATATACATAACGGCAAAGTAAAACAGATCGTGGGAGGAAGCCTGCGGGATAAAGGGGACAGCGCCCGGACAAATTTTTCATCAGAGCTGGGGGCGGATTATTATGCGGAGTTATATAAAAGAGACGGGCTCAAAGGCGGACATATTATTCTGCTGAATCCTGCCGGTTCAGATTATTATGAGGCAACAAGAGAACAGGCCCTGTCGGCCCTTGGCGTCTATCCGGGGGGGATGCAGATCGGCGGGGGGATTACCGCTGAAAACGCGGAGGAATATCTGGATGCAGGGGCAAGCCATGTGATCGTTACTTCCTACGTGTTCCGGGATGGGATTTTCCGCAGGGAAAACATGGAGAGACTGGTGTCCGCGGTGGGCAAGGAGCACATTGTCCTTGACTTAAGCTGCCGGAAAAAGGATGGAGCGTACTATGTGGTGACCGACCGGTGGCAGAAATTTACGGAAGTAAGTTTAGATAGCGGGATACTTGCAGAACTGTCAGGATATTGTGATGAGTTCCTGATTCATGGGGTGGACGTGGAAGGAAAACGCTCGGGAATGGAAGGAGAACTTGTACATATGCTTGGAAAATGGGCAGGAATCCCAATTACCTATGCAGGAGGGATCGGGACTCTGGAAGACCTGGAGCGGTTCCGGGAAGCAAGCGGCGGCAGAGTGGACTTTACGATCGGCAGCGCGCTGGACCTTTTTGGCGGAGATATTCCGTATGAAGTGGTGAGGCGGCTCTGAAATGTATCGGTTCAGCTTCCGGAACATTTCCATAACTGAACTGCTGCCCCGAAATTGTAAACAAGTTATGAATTGGTTGAATTACCCACCGGTTAGTGTTAAAATGGAAAACGGAGCGGCGTCGGAGATTCGTCCCGGCGCTAGATTTATACAAGGAGTTAATTGCGGAATATGGGTATTATAGAGAAGATTTTTGGCACCCACAGCCAGAACGAACTGAAACGTATCTATCCCATCGTGGACAGGATCGAGGCGATGGAGTCAGAGATGAAGGCACTGTCTGACGAAGAACTTAGGGGAAAGACAAGAGAGTTCAAAGAGCGTCTGGGTGAGGGTGAGACTCTGGATGATATTCTTCCGGAAGCATTTGCCGTTGTCAGAGAGGCAGCATACAGAAGTCTTGGAATGCGCCATTACAGAGTACAGCTCATCGGCGGCATCATTCTTCATCAGGGCCGTATCGCCGAGATGAAGACCGGAGAAGGTAAGACGCTTGTATCCACGCTTCCTGCATATTTAAATGCCCTGGAAGGAAAAGGCGTGCACATTGTCACAGTCAATGATTATCTGGCGAAGCGTGATGCTGAGTGGATGGGAAAAGTACATGAATTTCTGGGCCTGACGGTAGGTGTTGTCTTAAATGGCATGGATAGCAAAGAGCGCCGCGCGGCTTATGACTGTGATATCACTTATGTAACCAACAATGAGCTTGGATTTGACTATCTGAGAGACAATATGGTTATTTACAAAGAACAGCTCGTGCAGAGAGGGCTTCATTTTGCGATCATCGATGAGGTTGACTCCGTATTGATCGACGAGGCGAGAACACCGCTTATTATTTCAGGACAGAGCGGAAAGTCAACGAAGCTCTACGAGGCTTGTGACATCCTGGCCCGCCAGCTTGAGAGAGGCGAGGCGAGCGGCGAGTTCTCCAAGATGAACGCCATCATGGGCGAGGACATCGAGGAGACCGGAGATTTCATTGTAAATGAGAAGGAAAAAGCGATCAACCTTACAGAAGACGGTGTCAAAAAGGTGGAGCAGTTCTTCCATATTGAGAACCTGGCTGACCCGGAGAACCTGGAGATCCAGCACAATATTATCCTTGCGCTGCGCGCCCATAATCTGATGTTCAAAGATCAGGATTATGTGGTGACTCCTGAGGGCGAGGTCATGATCGTAGATGAATTTACGGGACGTATCATGCCGGGCCGCCGGTATTCTGACGGTCTCCATCAGGCGATCGAGGCGAAGGAGCATGTGCAGGTGCGCAGGGAGAGCAAGACGCTGGCAACCATTACGTTCCAGAATCTGTTCAACAAATTCGAGAAGAAGAGTGGTATGACAGGTACCGCGCTTACCGAGGAAAAAGAGTTCCGCGATATTTATGGAATGGATGTTGTTGAGATTCCGACCAATGTACCTGTACAGAGGGTGGATCTTGAAGACGCGGTATATAAGACAAAGAAAGAAAAATACAAGGCAGTTGTGGAAGAAGTGAAGAAAGCTCATGCAACGGGCCAGCCGGTTCTGGTAGGTACGATCACCATCGAGGTGTCCGAGCTTTTGAGCGGCATGCTGAAGAAGGAAGGCATCAAACACAACGTGCTGAATGCAAAGTACCATGAGCAGGAGGCTGCAATTGTCGCTGACGCCGGACTTCACGGCGCGGTTACGATCGCGACCAACATGGCAGGCCGTGGTACGGATATCAAGCTGGACGACGACGCAAGGGCAGCAGGCGGACTGAAGATCATCGGTACAGAGCGTCATGAGTCCAGGCGTATTGATAACCAGCTGCGCGGACGTTCCGGACGTCAGGGAGATCCCGGAGAGTCCCGTTTCTATATCTCGCTTGAAGATGACCTGCTCAGGCTGTTCGGTTCTGAACGGCTCATGGGCGTGTTCAATGCCCTTGGAGTCAGCGACGGAGAGCAGATCGAGCACAAGATGCTGTCAAATGCGATTGAGACCGCGCAGAAGAAGCTGGAGATCAACAACTTCGGAATCCGTAAAAACCTCTTAGAGTATGACCAGGTCATGAATGAGCAGAGGGAGATCATTTACGCAGAGAGACGCCGTGTGCTTGACGGCGAGAGCATGCGTGACACGATCTATAACATGATCACAGAATATGTGGAAAATGTCACAGACCGTTTCGCTTCACCGGAGGCTGATTCGGAAGAGTGGGATATCAAAGGACTGGATGTCAATCTCCACAATGTGATCCCCATGATGGAGCTTCCTTCCGTGAAAGAGTGCCAGGACATGCGCCAGAAAGAACTGAAGCACCTTCTGAAGGAGCGTGCTGTGAAGGCGTATGAGGCAAAAGAGGCTGAGTTCCCGGAGGCAGAGCAGATCCGTGAGATCGAGCGGGTGATTCTGCTGAAGGTTATTGACGCGAGATGGATGGATCATATCGATGATATGGATCAGCTCCGCCAGGGCATCGGTCTCCAGGCTTACGGACAGAGAGATCCGCTGGTAGAGTACAAGATGACAGGTTATAACATGTTCGGCGAGATGACGAACATGATCGCAGAGACAACGATCCGCACGCTGTTCAATATCCGTGTTGAGCAGAAGGTGGAGAGAGAGGAAGTCGCGAAAGTGACCGGCACGAATAAGGATGACACTTCTGTGCGCGCGCCGAAGAAACGCGAGGATAAGAAGATCTATCCGAATGATCCGTGCCCGTGCGGAAGCGGCAAGAAATACAAACAGTGCTGCGGCAGGAAGATGATTGGGTAAAAAATATATTTGATATAAAAGAAAGAGGTGAATAAGGTGGTTTTATTAGACGAATTAAAGTCAAGACTGACAGCCTATGAAGAACCGCTGAAAGATCTGAGGGATTCACTTTGACCTGGCGTCAAAGAAATTAAGAGTAGAAGAACTCCAGAAACGGCTGGAGGAACCGGGGTTCTGGGATGACCCGGAAGTGTCCCAGCAGGTCATGAAGGAATTAAAAAGCCTTCAGGATTCTGTAAAAGAGATTGAAAAGCTTTACTCGGATTATGAGGATATGCTCCTGCTCATTGAAATGAGCGCGGAAGAACCGGATGAGGATACAATTCAGGAGATTGAGGAAGAACTGAGCGCATTTGAAGAGAAGTTCGAAGAACTGCGGATCGGCACGCTCCTGACAGGACCTTATGACAGGGATAATGCCATTGTGACCCTTCATGCAGGGGCAGGCGGCACGGAATCCTGCGACTGGGCGGGCATGCTGTACCGCATGTATACCCGGTGGGCAGAGAAAAGAGGGTACGATGTGGAAGTGCTGGATTATCTGGAAGGTGATGTTGCAGGGATCAAAGGCGTGACCTTTGAGGTGAAGGGAGAAAATGCCTATGGATATCTCCGCTCAGAAAAAGGCGTGCACCGTCTTGTCCGCATTTCTCCGTTTAACGCGGCAGGCAAGCGTCAGACGTCCTTTGCATCCTGCGACGTGATACCGGATATTGAGGAAGATATTGATATTGAGATCAATGAGGATGATCTGAAAATCGATACGTACCGTTCGAGCGGCGCGGGCGGACAGCATATCAACAAGACTTCATCCGCGGTCCGCATCACCCACCTCCCAACAGGAATCGTGGTGCAGTGCCAGAATGAACGTTCACAGCATATGAACAAGGATAAGGCGATGCAGATGCTGAAGTCCAAGCTGTATCTCATGAAACAGCAGGAACAGGCGGAGAAAATGTCTGATATCCGCGGAGAGGTGAGAGACATCAACTTCGGAAACCAGATCAGGTCCTATGTGATGCAGCCCTATACGATGGTAAAGGATCACAGGACGAACGCAGAGGTCAGCAATGTGAACGGGGTCATGGACGGAAATATTGATCCGTTTATCAATGCATATCTGAGTGCAAATACACAACAGGCGCCCGAGCAGTAAGCCGGGAGCCTGTTTCGGCTACTATAAAGAAAGTACAGAAAGGAAGAGAGCGATGGTAAATATAGCAGTAATGGGATATGGTACAGTAGGGTCAGGCGTGGTGGAAGTGATCAACACCAACGGCGAACTCATCAACCAACGGGCAGGAGATGAGATCAATGTTAAATATGTGCTCGATATCAGAGACTTTCCGGGAGATCCGGTCCAGGAGAAGATCGTCCATGATATTGATACGATCATCGATGATCCGGAGATCCGGATCGTGGTGGAGGTTATGGGAGGGATCGAGCCTGCCTACACCTTTGTAAAAAGATGCCTGGAAGCCGGCAAAAGTGTTGTTACATCCAATAAAGCCCTTGTTGCGAAGCACGGGGCTGAGCTGCTCTCCATTGCAAGAGAAAGAGAATTGAACTTCCTTTTTGAGGCGAGTGTAGGAGGCGGCATCCCGATCATCCGCGCCCTGAATTCCAGTCTGACAGCCGATAAGATCGAGGAGATCACAGGAATCTTAAACGGGACCACCAACTATATGCTCAGCAAGATGTTCTACGAGGGCGCTGACTATGACGAGGTGCTCAAAGAAGCGCAGGATAACGGTTATGCAGAACGCAATCCGGAAGCCGACGTGGAAGGATATGACGCATGCCGGAAGATTGCTATCCTTTCCTCTCTCATTTCAGGACAGCAGGTGGATTTCGAAGATATTTATACAGAAGGAATCACCAAGATCACAAAAGAGGATATGCTGTACGCGAAAGAAATGGGAATGACAATCAAGCTGCTTGCTTCCAGCAAACGGCATGGCGATCACCTCCATGCTATTGTAGCTCCGGCTCTTCTGCACAAAAGCCATCCGCTCGGCAGTGTGGACGATGTGTTTAACGCTGTATTTGTCCACGGCAATGTGCTGGGAGACGCCATGTTCTACGGAAGCGGCGCGGGCAAGCTGCCCACAGCCAGCGCTGTTGTCGCGGATGTTGTGGATGCTGCGAAACATCTCCACAGAAATATCATGACCATGTGGAAGAATGAGAAGCTGGAACTGCTTCCGATTGAAGATACAAGCAGGAAGTTCTTCGTCCGTATGTCCGGCAGCGCACAGTCCCGCCAGGCAGAAGTTGAGAACCTGTTTGGCGAGGTGCAGATCGTGGAGGCAGACGGCGTTGAAGGAGAATTCGGCTTTATCACCGGAGAGATGACAGAAGGCGAGTACGGACAGAAAGCGGCAAAGGCGGGAGGAATCCTGCATATGATCCGTATTGAGGAATAGAAGAAAACAGATCCGGCAGGGAGGATGTACTGAAAATGAAATATATTGTGATCTTGTGTGATGGAATGGCAGACAAACCGCTGGAAGAGCTGGGCGGGAAAACGCCTCTGGAAGCTGCGCGGACAGCCAATATGGACCGTCTGGCCGAAAAGGCGGAGATCGGAATGGTCCGCACTGTGCCGGATGGCATGGCGCCCGGAAGTGACACGGCGAATCTGTCTGTGATCGGTTATGATCCGAAAAAATATTATTCCGGCAGGTCTCCGCTTGAAGCTCTGAGTATTGGGGCAGAAATGGGAGATAAAGATGTGTCCTTCCGCTGCAATCTTGTCACTCTTTCAGAAGAGGAAAACAGTTATGAGGAACGGGTGATCCTGGATCACAGTTCGGGGGAAATACCCACAGAGGAGGCTGCTGTCCTGCTGGATGCGCTTAAAAAAGGACTGGAGCGGGAAGGGTATGCTTTTTATACGGGGACAAGCTACCGCCATCTTCTTATTCAGAAAGAGGGGAAGGTTGTTGAGCTGACAGCGCCCCATGATATCCTTACCAGGAGAATTGGGGAATACCTGCCGAAAGACCAGGTGCTCCGGGAGATGATGGTCAGAAGTTACGATATTTTAAAAGACCATCCTATTAATGTACAGCGTCGGAAAGAAGGAAAGAATCCTGCTAATTCCGCATGGTTCTGGGGAGCGGGCACACGCCCGGCGCTGACTTCGTTTGAAGAGAAAAACGGAGTGAAAGGCGCTATGATTTCGGCAGTAGACCTGCTCAAAGGGATCGCGGTGGGAGCCGGGATGCACAATATCATCGTGGAAGGCGCAAATGGCGGACTCCACACAAATTATGCAGGCAAGGCACAGGCAGCGGTAAAGGCGCTTACGGAAGACGGATTTGACTTCGTGTATGTACATATAGAAGCTCCGGATGAAATGGGACATCAGGGAAGCGCGGAGAATAAGATCAAGGCTATCGAATATATCGATGATCAGGTGGTCGGACCGGTGGCAGAAGCCCTCCGGGCAGCAGGCACTGATTTCAGGATGCTCATCCTGCCGGATCACCCGACGCCCGTAAGAGTGCGCACCCATACATCCGATCCGGTTCCGTATCTGTTGTATGACAGCACAAAGGCAGCAGAAGGAAGCGGCACATATAGCGAAAAAACAGGGAAGCAGAGCGGAAAGATGCTCGAAGAAGGATACAGGCTGATCGATCATCTGCTGGAGAGATAAATCTGGATTTGTGCGTTCAATCTGGATTTGTCGGGGAGACGGCCGGTAAATGAAACGTCCGAAAACCGTAGTATATTTTAAGACGTATTCGTGGCGGGCGGGGATGTGGCTCAGGTTCCGGCTCCACG
>DXCD01000095.1 GCA_019116185.1 Candidatus Mediterraneibacter stercorigallinarum | reverse complement strand
AGGTTCAAAATTACAGGGTTGTCGCACATCCCAGGTTAACTTTCTTAGTAACTCTACAGGTATTATACTCCTGTTGCCTGTTTTTTACAACTGATTCTTTTTTCCAACAAAGAATATATATATTCTGTCCTGACTTCCGCCGCCTGTCAGCCCAGATTTTTTTCAATCTGATCATACCATTCTTCCGTCTCTTCTCCGGTTCTGCTGTTCACATACACCGGACCGTCTGTAGTGCTGATCTCCAGGACCGGGGTGGATTTTATATAAATATAAAGCAGGCATTTCCCGGTCTCCCTTCCCCGGAATTTTCCCGTCAGCATGTCTTTCGTATCCCCGCCGTTTATCTTTTCAAAGTCATCCTCAGGAAGTTCCTCCAGAAGGCGGATATCCTGTATTTCATCGTACCTGATCGTCTCATCCGAATATCCTGACGTAATCTTCACGCTGTCCTGTGTCACAGCCACCTCAATCGGAGTAAATTCGAAACGCAGCAGCATAACGTCCGCCAGACCGAGACATACTATCGTCACAATGATCCCGAGTCCCAGGCAGATCTTTCCCGCCGGTCTTGCCATATTCGTTGTATAATTCCATGAGCACACCCAGTCCTGGACAATCAGCCTCTTGTCGTGGGGATTGCTGTACCAGCCGTTCTTCCAGTACACGTCGTCATCAATATAGAGAGGCGATTCATTAAAGGCCAGCAGTTCCCTTCTCTTATACTGCACATACATCATGCCCGCGATAAAAAACACGACAGGAACACTTTCCAGTATAATATACACCACGTATACCCAGGTACTGATCCACTGATCCGCGTCCATATGCCCTGCCACGAAAAGGTACGCGCAGGCATTGGCCAGGCTGCATCCCACAAGAGTCCATGACCATACATTTTTCTGCATCAGGTTCACTTTCAGATTCATCTCCGAGTCCTCGCTGTACACCTTGTTCCTCATCCTGCGGATCATGATGTGGATCAGGCCGAAAGCCAGGCTGACCGCCAGACTGCACGCCAACAGGATCCATCCATCTTCCGACTCCCTCAGATATTCCCGCACGCCGGGCAGGATACAGGGGAGCAGGATCAGCCCGGCTGACAGTACATGCCACCATGGCGTAAGGCCCATTTCCCCGGACTGAGCGCTTGTTTTCGTATCCACTGCAAGGATACGGCTGTTCCCGCTCCCTACCCACCCTCTCTCAACTTTCAGGTCATACAGCTTCCTGTGCGTCCTGTAAACCAATATGACAGCGCCCCCGCACATCTCCAACAGCCACAGGCTCCATACAATGATAAACACAGATATATACCAGAAATTCAGCAGGCAGACCACTGCACCCACGATTCCGTTCCACAGGTAAAACTGTTTCGTACGCCTTCGGTACTGATCCATAAGCGAAGTAACTTCCCCACTCTTCGCCGCGCTTTCCGGCATGTGGACACCCATGAGCATTCCTTCCGAATATGTACGTTTCCCTCCGTACACAGCATAAATGATCCCCATTGTAAAAAGATCGACAAAAATGAATATCCAGAACATCAACATATGTCATCCCTCCTGAGCCATTGTATCTTCTGTCCGCAGACAATATTTTTCAAATGCCGCGCTGCACATCCTGACAAAATCTTCCTTCTGAAATCCTTTTATCTTCGCCTCCGCGCTCAAAAGATCCAGTTCATTCTCCAGCTTCCCGCAAAACTCGCTGTCCGCGCCGGCCCCGCCGCGGTCCGGCAGGCGCACCACTGCCCCTCTTCTCCGGTCTGTCTCTATAAAGCCTTCCGCTTTCAGACACTGGTAAGCCTTGCTGACTGTCATCGTATTCACTCCCAGTTCAGCTGAGAGCTGGCGCACCGTGGGAAGAGCTTCCCCGTCGGCAAGCTCGCCTTTTCCGATCCCTTTGACGATCTCATTGCGCAGCTGCACATAGATAGGAATTTCTCCTGAAATATCAATCTTGATAATCATATGTTCCCTCCTGAATCCGGTTCATATCCACTTCTTTTATTTGTATTATACACATTAATACAAATAATACAATACGCTTTCTCAGAATTCATACATTTTCTCAGGTCAGAATTCATTCTAGGGAATTCATGCATTTTTTCAGAGTTTGTGCATTTCCCCACAAATTGTGTTATCATGGTACTGTCCGCCTGACAGAATGTTATTCATCCTCTTGTCAGGCCCAATCTATATATCTGCAAAGGAGTTTTGCTGTATGAAAATAAACGAAATGAAACTGGTCTACTTCAGCCCTACCGGAACAACCCGCCGTCTCATGATGGAAACAGCGCGCAGCATTGACGCGAAATCCGTTTCCTTTGACTTTTCCATATACAAAGCCAAAAAGCCTGCCCTGAAATTTGCGCACAATGATTTTGCCATTTTCGGAATGCCGGTATACTATGGGCGCATGCCCGCCCTTTTCATGGAATATCTGGAAAATATCTCCGGCGACGGCACGCCTGCCGCCCTGGTCGCGGCATACGGATGCAGGGAGTACGAAGACGCCCTTCTGGAATTAAAAACAGAGCTGGAAAACAAAGGATTTAAGATCATCGGTGCCGCCGCATTTCCCACAGAACATTCCCTTGTCCCGGAGATCGGCGCAAGACGCCCGAACAAAGCAGACTTAAAAGAAGCTGCCGAATACGGCATCGAACTGAACCGCAGACTGAGAAAGGAAGAATCCTTCGAACAAATTGACGTGCATGTGCCCGGAAACACCCCTTACCGCAAATACGGAAAAAACGGGCTTGTTCCCAAAGCAGACCCCGGCCTGTGCACGCTCTGCGGAGCATGCGCCAAAGTCTGTCCCGCAGGGGCGATCTCAGCTGATGATCCGAAAAAGACAGACAGCAAAAAATGCATCGGCTGCATGAAATGCGTGCGCACATGCCGGCAGAACGCCCGCGGGGTAAATCCCCTGAAAATAGGCATACTCGAAAAGAAGCTCAGAAAAATATGCAACTCCAACAAAAAAACAGAGTTTTTCTTCTAAGTCTATAAATCCGGATTTGTCGGGGAGACGGCCGATGGAGATAACGTCCGAAAACCGTAGTTGATTTTAAGACGTATTCGCGGCGGGCGGGGATGTGGCTCGGGTTCCGGCTCCACGATTTGGGAAAGACGTAAAAGGAATGGGATACAGCTAAAAACAATTTCAAAGCGGACGATTCGCTTGCGCTCAGGCATCCGCTTTGAAATTAACGCTGTATCCCATTCCTT
>DXCD01000094.1 GCA_019116185.1 Candidatus Mediterraneibacter stercorigallinarum | reverse complement strand
CTGTTTGAAGAAATTATTTTAGCAGAGAATTTCCTATTTTCCTCCTATATTCCCTATTTTCCTCCTATGTTTGTTACTTTATTTTATCAAAGCCTCCGCAAGATCATTTTACCGCAGCTTCCTGCCCATTGATCTCGATCTCTTCCAGGTGCTGGAAACACCATTTTCCTGTCTCCGCAGAATGACGGACTATAACCGGAATCCAGCAGCCATGCACGATCAGATAGACATACTGTCCGGAATGAAGAGGCTCTTTTTTTGTATCAGTGACAATATATACCTTGTCACGATAAACATTTAATACTCCCTGCATCATCTGTATCAACTCCTTTTAGGGCTGCTCTTCGCTTTTAAAACGTTTCCTGCCGGGTCCTTCTGTTGCTGATACTGACGATCTTACTGGATATTTTTGTATATCCTGTGTTTACAAAATTAAGAAATTGTAACTTTTCCATTAATTCCTTATTCTAAGAGACTGCCCTGATACATCTCTGCCTGTGTTTCTCCCCGATCCTCACAGCCACCACGACAAGCAGGCTTACGACAAGCAGGAAATAGAAATTGATCCCCCGGCTCACCAGCATGGACGGGATCAGATATATCCCGGTAAATACATGGGTAAACACTGCCTGGTACATCAGTTCCGTGATTCCCTGCGCTCCCGGAAGAGGAAGCATGTCCACCGCGATATACACCGCTGCCTGGAGCAGGATCACCTGCATAGCGGAAGTGCCTTCCAGCCCGAATCCCAGATATACCATGTAGGTCAGGACAAACACGCTGCAACGCTGGAGGAAGGTCACAAAGAGAACAAACGCCAGCTTCTCCTTATGTGCTTTAAGCCAGGTCACTGCATTCTGATAACTGTCAATAAATGCCCGGATCTTCTCTTCCCTCTGATCCGAGGGCTTCCAGATCTTCATGCGGATCAGAAGACCTTCAAAAACCAGTGCTGTTTTCAGCATCACCTGTGGGAAAAGCATGACTCCCAGGATCACAATGACAAGGATCACATTCAGGGAGAGTCCCAGAAGATAAAGCGGGAAATATTTTCCCAGCTCATTTGTGAGCGGCCGGAACCAGAATAAGAGAATCCCTAAGCCCATAACAACCAGAACGAACTTATATGCCACTGCAACCGTCATGAGCACTACCGTGCTGTCAGACCCTCTGTTTCCGTCCTTATTCATGTAGTAAAGCTGAACCGGCTGTCCTCCGGAAGCGGAAGGAGTGATGCCGGAATAGAAAAACCCGATAAAAGAATACTGGATGCACCGCAACAGGGAACTGCCTTTTCCTCCGCTTTTGTGCGCTTTCATAGAGCGCAGAAGATACCAGATCATGTATCCTTCCGCACATACGAAAAACACGGCAAGACCGACCGCCGGAACCAGGTACAGCGGGGACATCTCCGCCACGGCATGGGCGATCTCCGACAGATTGCGCCCGCTGAAGAGCGCATAGAAAGTCATGAGCATAATCACAAGAAACAATGCCATCTGAAGTGTCCTCTTCTTAGCGCTCATAATCCATCCCCCGCTTCCGCACAGTTTTTATATATCCCGGTTTCATATAGGCCGCGCCCGCATATGCCGGGCGGGCAAAATGGAATACCGGCATTCTTTTCAGCTCGGGTGTCTTTCGCACCGCGTCTGTCAGCTCCCTTAAGCTTCCCTCAAAAATTTTCTGCTTCTCTTTATATTCATAGAAATCTTTCGGTGTCACAAGAGAAAAATGCTTCTCCCATCTGCAGACGCCCGCCTCGGAAAGAAGCCTTGCGATATAGGACGAACAGGTATAATGGTTCTTCTGATAGAACGGTCTGTTCAGCAGGATAAAGGGAAGTCCCAGCACTGTATAATGATAGCTGAACCTTCTCTTCATCGCCTCCCTTAATTCTTTCGCAATATATTCTTTCTGCTCCACCGTACATTCAATGCTGCACACCATGTAATCTGCTCCCGGAAATGCACGCAGGATCTTTCTTTTGTCTTCTTTTTCAAATCCTGCGATCAGAGGAATAGACGGATGCCTCCTCCCGATGCTGTACGCTTCTTCCAGATACGGATCCAGCCCCACTGCCACGTGGATATATTTCTGTTTGATCGTTCTGCGGATGACCCCTGCAAAAAATCCCGGGGTATCGACAAATGCAATATATATCTGTGCCATAAGTATGCCTCCTACTGGAACTGATAGATTTTCCGCGCAAACCGGTAGCCGCCTACGGTCAGCTTCCCTCCCAGTTTTCCCGGCAGGTATGTCAGGCCGCTCAGTGTGGAATACCGAAGCCGGTAATAAAGCGCCGTGTTATACGCCTTGATGTTCTCCCACATGTCTCTCCTCTTTTGTTCTGCCTCCTCGGTTTTGATCAGAAGCAGATGGATAGAGGAGATTGACAGCATGATGGAGATATTCCGTGTCATATAAGAGGCCAGTTTCGGATATTTTTCTTTCACTGCCTGCAGGTCCACGCTTTTCGCCACCAGATCTGTCACGCGGATCTGCTGGTCAATCCTCTTCATGAGCACTTTTTCATTGACCGACTGGTCTTCCCGTCCAAGATAATAATGATACAGGTCAAGATCCATATAATAGATACTCTCCACGTAAGGCAGCGGCTGATAAGAGAACAGGTTATCAACATAAAACGTGTGCTCCGGAAGCTTTACGCCGGATCTTCTCAACACTTCAGCACGGAACATGAGCGAATGCATGATCAGGTACTGGGAAGGCTTAAACCTCCCGATCTCGTTCCATGTGCACAGCTTCTCTTTTGGGAAGATATTTCTGTAATCCATCACGCGGCTCGTGCCCTCATCCAGATGGTCGTACACATAGTTGCATACAATAAGATCCGGCTGCTTCCGGTCGCTTTCCGCGGTCCTGCCTGCGCAGAAATCCTTTATCCTCTTCAGGAGTCTCAGGTAAGAATCCTTGTCGAGCCAGTCGTCCGAATCCACTACTTTATAGTAAAGCCCACGCGCCAGCTCCAGCCCTTTGTTCACTCCGGACCCGTGCCCGCCGTTTTCCTTGTGCACGGCACGCACGATGTCAGGATATTTCAGCTGATATTCATCCGCGATCTCTGCCGTCCTGTCCGTTGATCCGTCGTTGACCAGTATAATTTCCACATCCCTGCCTCCCGCGAGCAGAGAATCCACGCACCGTCTCATATAACTTTCCGAATTGTAGCATGGTACTGTAAATGTAATGTATTTCATAACTTGAGCCTCCTCATATCATCACCCTCAGGGTTTCTCAGGTATTTTCTATTTTTCACGATCTCATTCTAAAAAAATGTTCTTAAGATAACCGGAATGTAATTCTTAAGATTTTGAAAAGATTTGTGAAATGATGTAAAAAGAAGGTCTTATCTGTTAAATTTAAGCAATGCACGGTCTGCCGCGTTCCAGACGCCTGATATTACAAACATGACAGCCCCGATCGGTACGATGATCATTACAAGGAGTACGAGCAGGATCCAGCTGAGCGCCCTGCCCACCCGTCTTTCTTTTTTCTCTTCCATTTTCCTTCCTCCTGTCAGTGAATCTCTGTTTCCTGTCTGCATATCTATGGTAACAGAATCCTGCCGGGCACTTCCATTCAGACAGCTTACAATTCGCCCTCCCGGGCTTACACTTTTGTAAGATGCTAAAAATGAAATCTTTTTAAAATTTTCATATAATCCCTTGTGTGAGGAAGAAAAAAGATATAACATAAGGGAAGTTTTTTCAGAAAGCGAGGAAAGTCCATGAAACGAGAAAAGGATTTTTCAGATATATTTGACGATGATTTTGAAGTGACTTATGAAGACGGCTGGGAGGAAGATCAAGACAACTATGATGACGACAGATCCAGGAGACAAGACTATGACAGATACGCGGAAGACTCCCGTTCCTCCAGGCGCAGGAGCCGAGGAGGCGTCCCTCTCGCCGCTCCGATCCGAAAGGGCGGGCGGGTCCTCTCACGTGCCGCGTCAGCCCTGGTCCGCTGTCTTACCGCTGTCCTGATACTGGCAGCGGCGGCTTATGTGACTTATACGTTCTGGCGGGCAAGCACGCCTTATGGAGATATCATGGAATCCGTGCGGACACATAAGTTTTCCATGACACTGACCGCATATCTGTGTGTTGCTGTCATCTTCCTTCTCTTTGAATTCATTGCCCTGATCTGGTCAATGACAAAAGTACGTGTGCGTGATGATTCCGGCTCATGGAAAGAAGACGCCGGGCGGGGGCTCTTTTCCTTTATCGCTGTCTTTGTCTCCTCTTATCTGGCCTTCCTTGTGTACCGTTTCCTTCCGGAATCACCGGAGGTCCTCTGCGGGCTCAAAGGAGCTCTGGAGGTATACGGTTCCATGCACAATGCTCTCTTCGGGCTGTGCGCGGCAGGCGTAATTTCCTGCCTTGTGCGTAAATACTTCTCCCGCTGACCTTTTACGGGCTCTCAATGCGGATCTTCACCAGTTCATCCGCCTGTCTGCGCAGATTGCCGCGGTAACTCATGCCGCGGTATCTTCGGATCTGCTGCTGAGTCCTTCCCATCTGGTCCGCCACCTGCTTCGGCGATGCCCCATAGGAAAACAGATTAAATGCACAGCAGTTCCTCACTGCCTCTGCGCTATAATTCTCAATCCCCGCCTTCCGGCAGTATCTCTTCATCATCCGGCTGATATACATTATGTTAAGACGCCTTCCGCTCCTGTTATAAAAAAGGCTGGGATGCTCATCTCTCTGATCCATATATTTCATCAGGATCTTCCATGCATCTTCCGGGATATAGCACGGCTCTTCTCTGCCTGACAGCAGGACATAGCCCTCATCCCCGTACAGTGCGAAATCTTCCGCGCCGTTCAGCCCCGCGATCTCCGTGGACGAAATTCCCGCGCGGTACATGAGCGTCAGGATCGTATATGCCATCAAATCATCTGACGCTGCCTCCAGAAGAGCGTCCATATCCTCCACAGGAATTGATCTTGCAAGCCCTCGTTCCTTTTCCATATTCTTGAGATAGGGATAGAAATAATCCCTGTACTCCGTATCATCTCCAGTCTCATCTGCAGCAAACTTTAAAAAGGAATGAAGCTCCCGGAACTTCTTTGTCACAGTCAGAGGACTGATGCGCCCGCTATCCATTTTATTTTTCATAAACGCATAATAACGCTCCACGTCCCCTCTGTCCGCGTCTTTCAGATTTTTCCCGCAGAAACGGCGGAACTCGGAAATATCTGACCGGTAAGAAGCCTCTGTTGTATTACTTTTAAACCGCTTTCTGAATTTTTCCCACAATTCTTTATTGACAAATTCCTGTTGAACGTTTTGGCTCATCCGGTTGCCCTCCCCTGCCTTGTATGTATCTTTCTCATAATTGTTATTAGTATTATTCATACTATAACATTTTGTTTGAAATTTTACAATATTGTTTATATAAAAAGAACGCCTGCCCATAGCTTTGCCGCGGTTTCATTTATCCAGCCGCTTGCATTTTACAGACAGACGTTCTCCCTGACCAAGCCAGATGCTTGTCACTCTGCGTTGGTAACCGTCTCTTTTTTATGAATGTGAAAATGTACCAGCCCTGTCCTGCCAAGCGCTGCCATGACGACAGGGATCAGGACAAGCTGTATGATGATGCCCGGCACTGCATTTAAGAAGGCTCCTGCCAGGAACATCTGCACGGTAAACACACTGCCCGATACTCCCAGCAGAATGACCTGCGCGGCTGCCCACACAAGCCGGCCTGCAATCATTGCCGCGATCAGCGCCCGGTAAAGGGCAATAATGCATTTCCAGCGCGAACGGGAATACACAAGCCCGATCACCAGCCCATATGTCATGAGCTCAAATGCCATGGCGATCCCTGTCGGAAAAAGTACGGGCATGCCAAAGACAAGATACCGGAGCAGCGGAAGCACGAACCCCAGCACCGCCCCGTACTGCCATCCGCAGATCAGCCCGCACAAAAGTACCGGGATATGCATGGGAAGCATCATATTCCCGATCTGCGGGATCTGCCCCGTCAAAAAAGGCAGCACCATCCCGATCGCAAGGAACATGGCTGAAAGAGTCAGATTTTTCGTAGTTTTGCTCATATCTGTTTTTCTCCTCATATAAATATCACTCATTGGGTCCGCTCAGAAAACGCTGCCGGGTCACTCGTCGAACTCAAGCACCGCGATATGGAACTGAGGAGTCTCCTTTAATTCCTTCACCGTGCCCTTTCTCGTCTTCAGGCGCTCTGCCTGTTTAAAATTCGCGCTCATCCCCAGGGCGTGCTCGATCATGTAATAATAGGATGAGGGGAGCACTCCTTCTGACACATTTACTACCATCCCCGGCTTCAGGGCTTCTGTATCTTCGATCGTAAATTCCATTTCTCTCATGCTCTTACTTCTCCTGCTGTTCTATACTACTTTTCATATCCGGAATCTTATAATTCAATCACGAACTGATCTTCCTCCGGAAAATCCACCACTGTACAGTCATTTGCATAGGTGCATTCCGGAAGGATGATCATAGCCTGCAGCTCGGATGCATGGACCGGAAGAGGCGCCAGATGCCAGATCGCTGTATTGATCTTCACAAGTGTCCCCTTTGGCACAATGAATGCTTTTGTCAGCTCCGGCACCGGGATTCCGGCTGATGCAGGCGCTACATGGAGGATCATATCATCATTGAGCGGAAGGATCATCTCAGGAGTCGTGGTGTGATATTCTGCCTGGGTGATCTTCATGACCTCCGGCTTTTTCACCAGTATCGGGGAAAATGCTGCTCTTGTAGCATAAAATTCTGTCATCCGGTCCGGGAAAAAGCGGTGGATTTCTCCGTTCAGAGAATATCCCTTCGGATCTGTCATATCATAAAACGTGCCATAAGGCGCATATGACTCATAGGTCAGTGGTTCTGCTTTGATCTTCCTCATATCTTGTCTCTCCTTTTACTTTCATAATGCAGATACCGGGAAATCTTTTCCCGGCTCTCTGCTCAGCTGATATCGAGCTCCGGCGGTTCATCCAGATGCTCGGATACATATTTTCCGTTTTTCTTCCTCTGGCGCACACACTCTGTCAGCAGATACTCGATCTGTCCGTTGACGGAGCGGAAGTCGTCCTCTGCCCAGGCTGCGATGGCATCGTACAGCTTCGCTGAGAGCCTGAGAGGAATCTGTTTCTTTTTGTTATCTGCCATACTGTCCGGTTTCTCCTGCCGGCGCTGATCAGTACAGGCTGCCGGAATTTACGACCGGCTGGGCATCCCTGTTGCCGCAGAGCACGACAAGCAGATTCGATACCATTGCAGCCTTCCTCTCTTCATCCAGTTCCACCACATCGTTCTGGTTCAGCCGGTCCAGAGCCATCTCCACCATGCCGACCGCCCCGTCAACGATCATCTTCCGCGCGTCAACAATGGCGGAAGCCTGCTGTCTCTGAAGCATCACTGCCGCGATCTCCGGGGCGTAGGCAAGATAGGTGATCCTTGCCTCTATGATCTCAAGTCCGGCCTCTTCTACCCTGCTCTGGATCTCATCCCGGATCCTCGCCGCCACGACCTCGCTGGAGCCTCGTAAGCTTCCCTCATCCGCGATGCCGTCGCCTGTGGTGTCCACGTTCGGCGCAACGTCATACGGGTAGATCCGCACAATATTGCGAAGCGCTGTATCACACTGGAGGGAAAGGTATTCCTTATAATTATCCACATGGAACACTGCTTTCGCCGTATCAACCACGCGCCACATGACAGCGATTCCGATCTCGACCGGATTTCCCAGACAGTCGTTGATCTTCTGTCTATTGTTGTTCAGGGTCATAATCTTAAGCGAGATCCTCTTTCCTCCCTGATCCATCTCTGTCTTGCCCACGCTTACAGCAAAAGACATGGCGGACTTCACAGCTTTATTGTCCACATCCCCGCTCTGATTCAGGTGAGTATCAGCAGCCGGGTTCACGCTGGTGCAGAACGGATTCACAAAATAGAACCCGTCGCCTTTCAAAGTACCTACATATTTTCCGAATAACGTGAGCACCAATGCCTCCTGCGGTTTCAGGATCTTCAGGCCGCAGTACGGGATCCATCCGATGCAGAGCCAGATGATGCTGACTATGAGCAGGGCGGGATTTCCGCTGTCACTGACCATCATTCCCCCGAAGATACATCCTGCCACAGCCGCCAGATAAAGAAGCGTTGTCAGGAGCAGTACAAGCATTCCGTGCTTTCTGTTTGTAAGAATTTTTTCTTTCATGATGCATTCCTCCTTCGCAGATGTAAACATCTATTTGATATCTTTATGATATCACTTTGTATATTATCTGTAAAGAGGAAACATTTAGAATCCGGCCTATCGGATGAAATTCGTCTTACATGCAGGCTCTTTCTCCGGCAGTCCGTACTCTTTCTTGCCAAGCTCAATACTCTTCATCAGGAATGTCATATTCTTTGCAAGCGTCCGCATCATCTGAAGTCCCTCCAGATCCTGTTCTGCCTCGCCCGGAGCTGCCCCGTGGATGCCGTTCCAGTACTGTCCGGACGCCACCGGCATCCCTGTGATCGTAAAATACTTATTCAGCTCGTCAAATGTAGCAGTCAGTCCGCCTCTTCGCGCAGCTGCCACGCAGGCGCCCACTTTCATCCTCTTGTCAAAATGGGTGCTGTAAAACAGACGGTCCAGAAACGCCACCAAAGTTGCATTTGCCGAAGCATAATAGACCGGGCTTCCGACCACGAACCCGTCACATTCTTCGAACTTGGATGCAGCTGCATTTACCGCATCATCAAACACGCACTTGCCGTTCTTCGCACAGGAACCACAGGCAATGCAGCCCCTTACGGCTTGATTCCCGATATGGAGGATCTCTGTCTCGATCCCTTCCTGCTCAAACACCTTCTCCATTTCATGCAGTGCTGTATATGTGTTCCCTTTTGCATGGGGACTTCCGTTGATCATCAATACCTTCATATTCAAATATTCCTCCTTGATCTTTTTAGAAGAAAGGAGTGACCTGCATGTCCATGCAGAGCCACTCCTGTTCACTTTTCACTATTCTCGATCTAAATCTGTCTTAAGTCCGATTAGAACTTGCCAGCCTTAGCTGCTTCCTCGATGGAAACTGCAACTGCAACAGTCATACCAACCATCGGGTTGTTTCCTGCTCCGATCAGACCCATCATCTCAACGTGAGCCGGTACAGAAGAAGAACCTGCGAACTGTGCGTCAGAATGCATACGTCCGAGTGTATCTGTCATACCGTAGGAAGCCGGTCCTGCTGCCATGTTGTCCGGGTGAAGCGTACGTCCTGTACCGCCGCCTGAAGCAACAGAGAAGTATTTCTTTCCGGCCTCTACGCATTCTTTCTTGTATGTACCTGCAACCGGGTGCTGGAAACGAGTCGGGTTCGTAGAGTTACCTGTGATGGAGACGTCAACGCCTTCCTTCCACATGATCGCAACACCTTCGCGAACGTCGTTTGCACCGTAGCAGTTTACTTTGGAACGGAGTCCGTCAGAATAAGATGTGCGTGAAACTTCTTTCAGCTCTCCCGTGTAGTAGTCATACTCTGTCTGGACATATGTAAATCCGTTGATTCTGGAGATGATCTTTGCCGCGTCTTTTCCAAGACCGTTCAGGATAACGCGAAGAGGTTTCTGGCGAACCTTGTTTGCTTTCTCTGCGATACCGATCGCGCCCTCAGCAGCTGCAAAAGACTCGTGGCCTGCCAGGAATGCGAAGCAGTCTGTGTCTTCCTCAAGAAGCATCTTTCCAAGGTTTCCGTGTCCAAGGCCTACCTTACGCTGGTCAGCAACAGACCCCGGGATACAGAAAGCCTGAAGTCCTTCTCCGATCGCTGCAGCTGCGTCTGCTGCTCTTGTGCAGCCTTTCTTGATCGCGATCGCCGCTCCTGTGATATAAGCCCAGCAAGCGTTCTCGAAGCAGATCGGCTGGATCCCTTTGATCTGATTGTAAACATCCAGTCCGGCATCCTTTGTGATCTTCTCAGCCTCTTCCAGGGAAGCGATGCCATAGCTGTTTAAAACTTCATTGATTTTATCAATTCTTCTTTCATAAGATTCAAATAAAGCCATTTATATATCCTCCTGTTTCATTACCTTTCTTGAGATTCATGCGTAAATGGTAATCTGCGGGTTTATCCTGATTACTCTTTACGCGGGTCGATGATCTTCACTGCGTCATCAACGCGGCCATACTGTCCTTTTGCCTTCTCCCATGCATCGTTCGGTGTATCGCCTGCTTTGATGAAGTCTGTGAATTTTCCAAGGCTTACGAACTGGTATCCGATGATCTCATTGTTCTCATCAAGAGCGATACCTGTTACATATCCCTCTGCCATCTCAAGGTAACGAGGACCTTTCGCCAGTGTACCGTACATTGTACCTACCTGAGAGCGAAGTCCTTTTCCAAGGTCTTCCAGTCCTGCGCCGATCGGAAGTCCGTCCTCGGAAAATGCACTCTGTGTTCTTCCGTATACGATCTGAAGGAAGAGTTCTCTCATTGCTGTATTGATTGCATCACAGACAAGGTCTGTGTTTAATGCCTCTAAGATAGTTTTTCCCG
>DXCD01000093.1 GCA_019116185.1 Candidatus Mediterraneibacter stercorigallinarum | reverse complement strand
ATGCTTTTGGTTTAGAGAGGTTCTTCTCTTGTATTTGCCTTTTTTGCAACAATAATTCCTATGATAACTACAATGACACAGATTACGGCGAAAACTACTGCCGCTGTTATAAGGGGATTATTTCCGTCAGTGCTGATGTGCATAATATTATCTGCAGTTTCGCGGAATGTCTGCCCTATGAATTCTGCGATGCTGAGATCCAGATTGTTGTAATTCATATCAAAGTAGCTCCAGAATATCGTTTCGGCCTCGTGATCCATAATGGAGTAGGCGGCTGATCCGTAATACAGATAAAATGTCCCGTCCATGTCTTCTGAATCGTTTTCACATGCAAAATAGGCGAAGATCATATGTCCGTTATCTGAAAATGTATCATTATAAACCTGGGCCAGATATTCTTCGGCAGCATTCTCATTCCATTCTCCGTTAATCCAAACAGACGGATCATATTCCAGAAGCATAACATAAGGCTGGATTCCTGTCTGAGAATAGAAGTATTTCAGTCCATCCGTAAGATCCGTGTCATGATCGATAAATGCCAGTTCGTCAAGATACCAGTCCGCATATGTAGAAGTCCCGGTAACAGCTGTTCTTTCGGTGCGGGATACAGCGATTTCAGAATTCTGCGATGATCCGCTGTCGGGTAAACTCTGAAACAGACCGACAACGAGAATGAATAAGACTAAGACTGAAAAGCATCCTGTACCTCCTCTTCTTCCCGGACCGCCCCATCCCCAAAAACCTCCGTGGAATACCGGACCGCCCCATCTTCTGCGAGGACCGCCAAAATGCGGACCTCCCGGAGGAGGACCTCCAAATCCGGGGCCTCCGAAACCGGAACCGCCGGGACCTCTTCCCCCGCCAAATCCGCCTCCCGAGCGCCCGCCGAAAGACCGTCCTCCTGAATGCCCGCCACCGCCATGTGAACCGCCGCCTCTGCCCATAGTGAGTTTCTCCTTTCTCTGACATGCCATGTTATGTATGGTTTACACTTTATTCCGTGTTAATGTGCAGTGCATATTATGAGTTCATTATAAAGAAAGAAATAAGAAATAACAATAAACTTATCATTAAAAAGTCTTTTGCAGAAAATGTCTTGCAAAATCAGGCACTGTATGGTATTATATAAGTCGCTGCTGAGGGAAAATCTACAGTTTGCATTTTAGTATGGCCCCGTGGTCAAGCGGTTAAGACATCGCCCTTTCACGGCGGTAACACGGGTTCGATTCCCGTCGGGGTCATTGGACTTGCCAATGCGGCTTCACTTATGAAGTATGACCGCGTCAATCACCGGCAGAGCGCTGATTATAAATCAGCTGCTCTGAAAATACAGATGCCGATGTGGCTCAATTGGCAGAGCAGCTGATTTGTAATCAGCAGGTTATCGGTTCGAGTCCGATCATCGGCTTTGTTCCTTCGGGAGCAAAGAGTAGTATGGACCTTTAGCTCAGTTGGTTAGAGCAACCGGCTCATAACCGGTCGGTCCTGGGTTCGAGTCCCCGAAGGTCCATTTATGCCGGCTGCTAAGCTCCAGCAGGGCGCTTGCTAAGGGCGCCGGCATGTATCGCACGTAAGCGTCCAAAAGACGGACGCCAAGTGCTCATAACAAGGCCCAGTGGCTCAGTTGGTTAGAGCGCCGCCCTGTCACGGCGGAGGTCGAGAGTTCGAGTCTCTTCTGGGTCGTTTCCCCCATCATCAGATGGGGGAGAATAATTTATATCAGCCGCAGTGGCGGAATTGGCAGACGCCCGGGACTTAAAATCCCGTGGGTAGTGATACCCGTGCCGGTTCGACCCCGGCCTGCGGCATATGGAAGATAAGCTCCAATCCTTTATAGTCAGAGGGATTTGGAGTTTTTTTATTGAACAGAATGCAGGAGTATAGCGGTATGCGGAGCCTGAAAATGACGTGTATTAAGATTAAATCAAATCTAAATTAAGATTGTATCAAAGGTCTTTACGCCTATCTGAAAAAGTTGTAAAATTTCTTTTGCGTATGATAGTAAGGAGAGAAAAAATGAGTATCGGACATATTTTATTTGATCTTGACGGTACCCTTCTGCCTATGGTTCAGGAGGAGTTTGTGCACTTTTATATGCCTCTTTTGGCAAATGCATACATTTCCCGGGGAGTCCGGCTTGATCCGAAGAGTTTTATCGGTTCTGTGTGGGCGGGCTATGAGGCGATGGTGAAAAATGACGGTACGCTTACGAACCGCGAGGCGTTCTGGACGCATATACAGGATAAGCTTCCTATATCTCCGGAAAAATCAGAGGAAATCGCGCTCGATTTTTATGAGAATGATTTCAACCAGGCAGAGTGTACAACAAAACCTACGCCTTTGTCGGATCAAATCGTGAAAGCAGCAAAGGGAAAAGGAATGGAGGTTTATCTCGCAACGAATCCGGTGTTCCCGCGCTGCGCGACTATGAACCGTATCCGCTGGGCAGGGCTGGACGCCGGGGATTTTAAAGAGATCACGACATATGAGGAGTGCAGGTTCTGCAAGCCGAATCCGGAATATTTCCGGCAGATACTGGAGAAATTCGATCTGGACCCGGCACAGTGCCTGATGGTTGGAAATGATGTAGAGGAGGATCTGGCGATCCGCAGTCTCGGTGTCAGCACTTATCTGGTCACGGATACAATGGAAGACCGGAAAGGCCTGCCGTTTGAATCGGAATATACAGGGACACTTAAGGACCTTCTCTTATTTATCCGGAAACTGTAAAGTTTAGAAAAGCAGGTAAGCCTCATGCAGAAGAAGAAAAAAGTTTTATTACAATTGTTTCTATCGACTCTCTACCTTAGCACCTTTACTTTTGGCGGCGGTTACGTGATCGTGACGCTGATGAAGAAAAAGTTCGTGGATGAACACCACTGGATCGAGGAAGAGGAAATGCTGGATCTGATTGCAATCGCCCAGTCATCACCCGGGGCGATCGCTGTAAACGGCGCGATCGTTGTGGGGTACAAGCTCGCCGGAGTGCCGGGGGCTCTTATTTCTATTCTAGGCACGATTATCCCTCCGTTTGTTATCATCTCTTTGGTTTCAGTTTTTTACAGCGCATTCAGAGATAACTTTATTGTGTCCCAGCTGCTGGAAGGAATGCAGGCAGGGGTAGCGGCAGTGATTGCTGCCGTTGTATACGAGATGGGGGCTGGTGTTGTACAGGGAAAGAGTATGATCTCTGTACTTATCATGGCTGGTGCCTTTGCGGCTTCCTGTGTCTTTGGAGTCAATGCTGTACATATCGTGATCGTCTGTCTTCTGATCGGCGCTGTCCGTACACTGATCGGTGAAAGGAGGAAGGCGGCATGACCTATCTTGAATTATTTATCAGTTTTTTTAAAATCGGACTGTTCAGCTTCGGGGGCGGTTATGCGGCGATGCCGCTGATCCAGGATCAAGTCGTCACTGCCCACCAGTGGCTCAGTATGCCGGAGTTTACGGACCTGGTCACGATCTCCCAGATGACGCCCGGTCCAATTGCCATCAATTCGGCTACTTTTGTGGGAATCAAGATCGCAGGGATACCGGGCGCCCTGGCAGCGACGCTGGGCTGTATCCTCCCTTCCTGTGTAATTGTTATGCTGATTGCAAAGCTGTACCTGAAGTACCGGAATATGGATCTGCTCCAAGGGGTTTTGGGATCGCTCCGCCCGGCGGTAGTTGCCATGATCGCGTCAGCCGGGGTGTCGATCCTGTTCACTGCTTTCTGGGGGAGTATGGAGCAGCTCTCGCTGTCGGGAACGGACTGGGGGCTTGTTTTTATTTTTGTGGTCTGTGTTGTGTTCCTTAAGAAAGGCCGGATGAATCCTGTTCTGGTAATGGTGCTTGCGGGAGTGGCAAAGACAGGACTCGCGCTGGCAGGTTTCTAAGGTCGGAAAATGGACGAAAAAATGTTACGGATTTATTACAAAATATATTGACAAATCTTTTTGCTGTGATATACTTTGAGAGTCAAAGTATTTAAGAGTCAAAGTAATTTTGACAGATTTGGAGAACAATGATGGTAGGAAAAATATGTGGAACCGGATCTTATGTTCCGCCCCATGTGATGGACAATGATGATCTGGCAAAGATCGTGGACACCAGCGATGAGTGGATTCGTGAGAGAACCGGGATTGGAAAGAGACATATCATAGAGGAAGAGACGACCTCGTACATGGCAGGACAGGCTGCCCTCAGGGCAGTGGAACAGAGCGGGATTGATCCGTCAGAAATCGAGCTGATTATTGCTGCCACGTCTTCTTCGGATGTTGTGTTTCCATGTGCGGCGTGCGAGGTACAAAAGACGATCGGCGCTGTCCATGCAGCCGGATATGATATGAACGCGGCTTGTACGGGATTTGTACTCGCATTCAATACCGCGCAGGCATACATAAGCGCAGGGATTTATAAAACAGTTCTGGTGATCGGGGCGGACAGCATGAGCAATCTGGTAGACTGGAACGACCGGGGGACCTGCATCCTTTTCGGTGATGGAGCCGGGGCAGTCCTGCTGCGCGCGGAGGAGGGGACGCCGGTATATATGGCGGCGCACTCTGACGGCGGGAAGGGGCAGGCACTGACATTACAGAGCAGACACAGGAAAGACTGGGACAAAGAGAGCGGTGAGGAATCTTACATCTATATGGACGGGCAGGCTGTGTTTAAGTTCGCAGTACGCAAAGTCCCGGAAATCATAGAGGAAGTGCTGGAGAAGGCGGAAATGAGCCTGGAGCAGATTGATTATTTCGTGCTTCACCAGGCAAACCGCAGAATCATAGAGGCAGCGGCAAAGCGCCTGAAAACGGATATCACGAAGTTCCCGATGAATCTGGAGGAGTATGCAAATACTTCGGCGGCAACCGTGCCTATCCTTCTGGATGAGATGAACAGGGAAGGAAGCCTGAAGAGAGGACAGAAGATCATGCTCGCCGGATTTGGCGCGGGGCTCACCTGGGCGGCAAGTTTGTTTGAGTGGTAGCAATGCTTGTTTGAATGTCTGCAGGCAGATGGAAACAGGTAATTCCCGGCAATGCCGGATTACAAATAAAGCGGCCTGACCGAAGAGGCGGGATGGCGGCATTCCCAAGAGGGAAAAAAGTATTTTATTTAAGAAAGGAAAAGAGAACCATGTTAGAGAAGATCAAAGAAATCGTAGCAGAATCCTTAAATGTTGATGCGGCAGAGCTTACAGAGGAGACAAACTTCAAAGACGACCTTGGCGCTGATTCCCTGGACCTGTTTGAGATGGTAATGGCATTCGAGGAAGAATTCGAAGTAGAGATCCCGTCCGAAGATCTGGAGCAGATCGTGACAGTAGGCGACGTTGTAAAATATCTGGAAGCACACAAATAAGAAACAGCGAGAAATAAATTTTTCAAAAAAGAAAGGTTGTAGAGTATGAAGACAAAAGTAACCGAATTATTGGGAATTGAATATCCGATCATTCAGGGAGGAATGGCATGGGTTGCTGAGTATCATCTTGCAGCCGCCGTATCCGAAGC
>DXCD01000092.1 GCA_019116185.1 Candidatus Mediterraneibacter stercorigallinarum | reverse complement strand
GTCTTTCGCCTTTTACGATCGCCACAATATCAATATCTGACTCTGTATTATAGTCTCCCCTGGCATATGATCCATACAAATAGATATCACACAAATTCTGATTATAGATACTGCGGTATATTATAACGATTTTCTTCAATAATTTTTCGAGATCGTTCTGTGTACACATATCATATGATCTCCTTCCCCAAACTAAAAAGCTACAAGTTTATATGTTTGAAATTTCTTATATAATTATTATACCTGCAACTTATATTTTAAACAATTACTTTCTTTGGAAGCGTAGAATACGTATCAGAATATCTTCTGCAAGATTCCGAAACGTATTCTACACATTGTTTTTTGCTGCATAAATTCTGAGCGGCTCACAGGAGTCCTGATACCCCATAATTCAGCTTTGCCGGGGGAAGTGTTAGAACAGGTGTTAGAACGACCTCAAAAAGATGATGATTTCCATACAAAAGCAGCAGGATAGAAAAGTAAAAGAAAAACCGCAAAGCCCGTAACTCAAGGCTTTGCGGTATCGCAATAAAAAAATCGGAGTGACAGGATTCGAACCTGCGGCCTCTACGTCCCGAACGTAGCGCTCTACCAAGCTGAGCCACACTCCGATAAAATAGGGAACTTGCTCTCTGCAAATTCCCAGCTACGGAAAAGGGACTTGAACCCCTACTAACAGAGTCAGAGTCTGCTGTGCTGCCAATTACACCATTCCGCATTATCTGTTGCTCGCTCTCACAAGCAACATGGTCATTATATCAGACTCTCCCAAAAAATCAAGCACTTTTTTAAATTTCTTTACAATCAATTTTTAGAGCTGATTTTTCTGTCAATTACTATTCTAATCGTTCCACTCTCCGTCAAATACAACCTCCGCCGGTCCAGTCATATACACAATGTCATTTTCCCGGTCCCATTTGATCTGCAGATCGCCTCCCAGAAGCCTTACTGTCACTTCATCTTCGGTCAGTCCGTTCAGTACGCACGCCACTGCCACCGCACAAGCGCCGGTACCGCATGCAAGAGTTTCTCCTGAACCGCGCTCCCACACACGCATCTCTGCTGTACGCCTGTCCAGCACTCTGACAAACTCTGTATTCACTCGTTTGGGGAATCTCTCATGATTTTCAAACTTGGGACCAATCTCCTCAAGAGGAAGTTCTCTTATATCACGGTCTGTAAAAATAACTGCATGTGGATTTCCCATGGAGACGCATGTCATCCGGTATTCTTTTCCATCCACTGTGATCGGTTCATCCACTGCACGGTCGCCTTCTGCTGCCACAGGCACCTTTGACGGCGCCAGCTCCGGCCTGCCCATATTCACCTTCACCAGTTTCACTTTTCCGTCCTGCACGGTCAGATCAAGATATTTAATTCCGCCCAGGGTTTCCACTGAAATACTGGTCTTATCCGTCAGACCATAGTCATACACATATTTTGCCACACAGCGAATCCCATTCCCGCACATCTCGCCCCGGGAACCGTCTGCATTATACATCTCCATTTCGAAGTCCGCCTTGTCAGACGGGTTGATCATGATCAAACCGTCTGAACCGACCCCGAAATGCCGGTCGCTGATTCTCCGCGCCAGTTCCGGCGGATTGTCTATCTTCTCTTTAAAACAATTCACATATACATAATCATTGCCAAGGCCCTGCATTTTAGTAAATCTCATTTGCTCCATACCCACGCTTTCTTTTATTTTCCTGCTATCATTTATACCCCGCATGCCGCCTTCTGTCAACCGCTCTTTCGCATCTCCGCTCTTTCGCATCCCCGTGCCTTTCTCAGCTCCAGAGGGTCTCAGCTCCGGACATTCTCAATTCCAGGGGGGCTCAGCTCTTTTCATCTTCGGATTTTGTCAGGGCTTTCTTTCTGTGTTTTCCCATAATTATATCTTTCCGCTATGCCTTCCGATTGTCCTAATGCTCTAATGATCCAGCACCGACAGCACCATCTGCGCGGTCTCAGTCATATTCCTTCCGCCCTCCATGCTGGTTTTCTGAAGATACCGGTGCGCCTCTTCTTCAGACATGCTGTTCCGTTCCATAAGAAGTGCTTTCGCCTGTTCAATGATCTGACGTTCTCCGGCATTTCTCTCCCGTCTCGATTCCCGGCGCTTTTTCCTGCGGCTCTCCTGCGCCCGGCTCATCATCTCCAGAGTATTCATTAAGTCATAGACTTTCAGAGGGGACGGGAGTCCCACGATCCCCTCCGGAAGAGCATCTATCCACCTGTCCGAAGAAGCGATAAGGAGCATGTCAAATCCAGGCGGGAGCAGCTCCCTTAGCTCTGTATACGGCATATCCTGCAGCCGGCTTCCGCAGATAACAATCCCCTGGCTCCACATTTCCGCATGCTGAAGCACCTTTGCTCCTGTCAGGCAGACAGCGGACACTTCGACCCCGGATCTCGTCAGTATATTTCGTATATTTACCGCATTTTCCCGTTTGGAAAATGCAACAACGATATTCGTCAAATCCGCGTCACCTCCCGCTGTCTGTTTCCTAAACTGTCCCGGCTTATGTTTTTTCTTCCCTTTTTCAAAACATGCTACCTGCTCTCTGTTTTACAGGCGGTAAAGATAATTGGCGATCTCCCAGTCTGTCACCTGCATGCAGTAATCGTGATACTCCTTCCTGTGCGCTTTAATGATCTTGGCTGCCAGTTCTTTCCCCAGCACCTCCTGCACAAGCTCATCTTTCTCCAGCTCTTCCACTGCCTCTTTCAAGGATCTGGGCAGCTCCTGTATCCCCAGCTCCGCTCTCCGCTGCGGGGACATTTTCTGAATATCCTCGTCAATGCAGTCCGGGGGCATGATCTTGTTCCTGATGCCGTCCAGACCCGCTTCCAGCAGCACAGCAAGGGCAAGGTACGGATTCGCGGCAGCATCCGGGCTTCGCAGTTCGATCCTGGTATTTACCCCTTTTCCGGAAGGCACCCTGATCAACGGTCCCCGAGTTCTTGACGACCACCCCATATAAACTGGAGCCTCATACCCGGGAACAAAACGTTTATATGAATTAACCGTCGGATTTGTAATGCAGGTAACCGCCTTCATATGTTTCATAAGACCGCCGATGAAATAATACCCTTCCGGGCTCAGACCGTTTACATCTCCGCTGTCCTGAAATACGTTCACCCCGTCCCGGTCCAGAGACAGGTTGACATGCATGCCCGAACCATATGTCTCGATCTTGGGTTTTGGCATAAAAGTCGCATGCAGGCCATGCCGTTTTGCGATCGTCTTTACAACCAGCTTAAAGGTCATAAGATTATCCGCCGTCACAAGCGCTTCGTCATAGCGGAAATCGATCTCATGCTGCGCCGGCGCGATCTCATGGTGGGAGGAGAGGATCTCAAATCCCATCTCTTCAAGCGTGAGAACCATGTCACGCCTTGCGTTTTCCCCAAGGTCAAGCGGACCCACATCAAAATATCCGCCCTGCTCATGTGTCAGCGTAGTCGGAAGCCCGTCCTCATCCGTGTGGAACAGAAAGAACTCGCACTCCGGTCCCGCATTCAGCGTATATCCCATCTCAGCCGCCCTGGCGATCGCTCTTTTGAGCACGTATCTCGGATCTCCTTCATAAGGCGTCCCATCCTGCCTGTACACATCGCATATCAGCCTTGCCACCTTGCCCTGCTGAGGCCTCCACGGAAAGATCTCAAACGTGCTGAGATCAGGATAAAGATACATATCCGAATCCATCTCCCCTGACAGTCCGTCCAAAGACGACACGTCAAACATACACCGGTTATTCAGCGCTTTTTCAAGCTGGCTGACCGTCACCGCCATATTTTTCATCGCCCCGAAGATATCCGTAAACTGAAGCCGGATAAAGGCAACGTCCTCCTCATCCACGAGCCTCAGGATATCTTCCTTTGTGTAATTATGCATATAAAAGAAACCTCCTTCCATTCTGTTTCCGAATTATATTTCCTGTACAATACAGAAAAGGGCGCTCTCCACCTGTGGGAAACGCCCTTGTTTCTGAGCCCATTATATCTTCCCGCCGCCAGATTGTCAAACTAAATCTGGATTTGTCGGGGAGACGGCCGATGGAGATAACGTCCGAAAACCGTAGTTGATTTTAAGACGTATTCGTGGCGGGCGGGGATGTGGCTCTGGTTCCGGCTCCAC
>DXCD01000091.1 GCA_019116185.1 Candidatus Mediterraneibacter stercorigallinarum | reverse complement strand
TCTAGACTTTCCCAGATTACGGATCAGGAACCGAAGCCACACATCCGCCCTCTGCGAATACGTCTTGGAAAACCCCCGCTGTTTCCGGATGATTTACTCCATCAAAGTCTCCCCGACAAATCCAGATTTATTTCGTTTGGATTTTAATATCCCCGGATTCTGCGGTAAACTCTATCTTTTTGCTCCCGTCTGCTTCCGAGGTATAGGACATCTCGCTTCCATCGTGTGAGATGAGCCTTCCGGGCACGTCGCCGGAGAAGGAGATCTCACCGTATTCGGTCAGAAGGTCAAAGGTATAATTCTCCACAGCGTCCCTGAGAACGAAGGTGGTGTCGCCGTATTCGTTCACCCCGGTGAGTGTCTCAAGTCCGTCTGCCTCCAGATAAAGATCGCCGGATTCAACAGTCAGGTCTGCCGAGCGGACGGAGGTATTCTTCAGGGTGGAATCCCCGTAATTGTTCGTGAGCAGGAGAGTGTCTGCCACAGTATCCTCTGCCTCGATGCTTCCGGAGTCTGTTTCGATCTCCGCGTCTGTGAAATGGCATCCATTCATGTCCAGGTCTCCGTAATCCAGATAAATATCAGCAGTGCCGGCGGTGAGGTTCTCCATATCCAGATCCCCGGAATCCAGGTTCAGGGTGAGCGTATCAGCGGAAAGACTGTTCAAGTCGATATTTCCATAGTCATTATTAATATCAATGTCAGAGAAGGATGCACCGTCCGGAATGTACAGGCGGATCACAGGACCGGAATTCCATGAGAAATCTGAGCCTGCAAAAAAGAGGCCGGTGGACATGACGCCGTTTTGTTTCAGGGTGAAGGTGCTGCCTGCAATGTTCCATACGGGTTCGGCATCATTTCCGTTCAGTGTGTATTCCAGATAGCAGTGTCCGTCATCTGACGGGACGAACTCAATGTCAGCCTCTGATCCGATGTCAATCTTAATGCTGGTAAATTCATCCAGCTTTGTCTTTTCCAGCCGGCAGGGTTCGGAACCGGAGGAGGAAGAGCGGATGCCGTCTCTGGTGATCTGGAGTCCGAACCAGCCTCCTGCCGCGACTCCGGCTGCGGCTGCAAGGATGCCTGCGCCCATGAAGCAGGCGGATACGATCAGGATAGTTTTAGTTGTTTTTTTCATTTCTGCGGCCTCCTTTTGTTATTTTTCCAAGTGAAACAGATGCTTTTCTAATGAGCCATTTGAATAGAAGAATGGCGCCGTATACAAAGAGAATGCCCAGCCCTGTTGAGAAGAGCCCCAGCCCGATATTGCACAGCCCGTCGCCGAGGGAGCGGAACAGCAGGACGATTCCCCCGAAGAGGGTCAGGATTCCGGATGCCGCGACAGCAACAGCGGAGATCACCACACAGAAGAGCGCGATCCCTACACAGAACAGAACGACCGCGATAACTGCCAGCAGGCAGATGGCGATGGGCAGGGTGACCGGCGCTGAGCATACGGCGAGGACTGCGATCCACAGGGCAGATAAGCCCCCTTTCATTGTCTTTGGCTTTTCTTTGATATTCTGGGCGGCAAGGTCCACGATGAGTGCTTTTGCCGCTTCGTCAGGGCTGCCCAGATCCGCGATCGCCTGCTGTTCATTCTCCGGGCCTGCCTCTGCGAAATATTCTTCAAAGTATTCGATCGCCCTGTCGTAGTCTTCCTTGGGAAGGCGGCGCAGGTTGTGGGTAAGTATCTTCATGTATTCTGTCTTAGTCATTTGAAGTCCCTCCTTTTACAATGTCATCAATAATGAATTTGTAGTCTTCCCATTCCTTCAGAAGCTCTGCCTGACGCTCCCTGCCTTCGGGAGTGATGCGGTAGTACTTCCGGTTGCGTCCCTGATACTGCTGGTCATATGTCACCACGAAATGATTTTCCTGAAGACGTTTCAGGATCGGGTAGAGCGTGGAGTCCTTTGTGTTTGAGGCACGTTTGATGATCTGGCTGATCTGGTAGCCGTAAGCATCTCCCTCAGCGATGACGGACAGCACGAGGAAGTCCATCATGGGAGCATTGAGTGTGAACGTCATAACCTTAGTCCTTTCTATATATAATTTTTTAATATATGTTTTATTTGCTTATATTATATTTTGTATAATATATAATGTCAATACCTATTAAGTGATTTTTATGCTGTTTCATAAAGCCACGGAGGAAAACTTAGAATGAGAGAGCGGAAACGTAGTCTTTTTGCGGGCAGGAACGCGTATTAAGAGATCAGCTATCTCATCTTCCGGCTTGCCAGAGAGAGGAAAAAGCTTTATCATAAACGGGGAGAGAATGGCAATCAAGAGAATGCCCATCTTGAGAATGACTGTTCATCATATATAAGGAGAATTTTCATGTACAGGATTTATATAGTAGAAGACGACGCGACAATTGCCAGGACGCTGAAAGAACACCTGGAGAAGTGGGATTATACTGTTCAGTGCGCGAAAGATTTCCGCAATATCACGGAGGAGTTCGCCCGGTTTTCCCCGGAGCTGGTGCTCATGGACATCCTTCTTCCTTTTTATAACGGATATCACTGGTGCACGGAAATCCGCAAAATATCAAAGGTTCCCATCCTGTTCCTCTCGTCGGCGGGAGATAACATGAATATCGTGATGGCCATGAATATGGGCGGGGATGACTTTGTGGAGAAACCCTTTGACCTGAACGTCCTGACTGCAAAGATACAGGCAATGCTCCGGCGCGCCTATTCCTTCCAGGGCAGGGTGAACCTGATCGAGCACGACGGGGTGATCCTGAACCTGAATGACACGTGTGTGAGTTATGAGGGGAAGAAGCTGGAACTGACGAAAAATGACTTCCGGATCATGCAGGTGCTCATGGAGAATGCGGGACGCATCGTGAAGAGGGATGAGCTGATGCAGAGGCTGTGGGAGAGTGACGCGTTCATTGACGACAATACGCTGACCGTAAATGTGACCAGGCTTCGCAGGAAGTTAGAAGAGATCGGGATCAAGGATCTGATCAAGACTAAGAAGGGAAGCGGGTATCTGATCCAATGAGACATCTGATCATGACCTATTTAAAGAAGAACCGGAAACCAGTGATATTTTATGCTCTTTTCCTGGCGCTCTTTTATCTCGTGCTGTATCTGTACGGAGTGAGGACGGACGCGCTGTCTTATGCTGTGTTTTTATCTCTGGTTACGTTCCTTGTCCTGGGAGCCTGGGATTTTTGGAGATACTTTCGCAGGATCAAGATGTTGGACGAGGCGCTTGGGAACATGCCTTATGAGCTGGGAGAAATGCCGAAGGCCCGTGATATCCCGGAGGAGAAATACCAGGAGGAGATCAGGACGCTGGGAGAGCGCGTTGTGAGGCAGGAAAATGACACCCGCATCAGCAGGCAGGAGATGATCGACTTTTACAGCCTGTGGGCGCACCAGATCAAGACGCCTCTTGCGGCGATGAACCTGCTTCTTCAGTCCGAGGAAAACGGGCAGGAAGGCTGGGGCACAGAGGAGATGCGAATGGAGCTCTTTAAGACCGAGCAGTATGTGGACATGGTCCTTTCGTATCTGCGAGCGGAAGATCTGTCATCGGACCTTCTTTTGAAAGAGTATTCCCTGGATGAGATTGTGAGACAGGCTGTGCGCAAGTATTCCCGGATGTTTATCTTAAAGAAGATCCGGCTGGAATATGAACCATGCACAGAGAAGGTGCTGACAGATGAAAAGTGGCTCCTGTTCGTGCTGGAGCAGGTTCTCTCAAATGCCTTGAAATATACAAAGACAGGGACAATCCGGATCCGTACAGAGCCCGGCAGCCCTGCGGTGCTTCTGATCGAAGACACAGGCATCGGCATCCAGGCGGAAGATCTGCCGCGGGTGTTTGAAAAGGGATTTACCGGGTACAATGGCAGGCAGGACAAGAAGTCAACCGGGATCGGACTGTACCTGTGCCGGATGATCTGCGGGAAGCTGAACCATTCTATCACGGCCGCGTCAGAACCGGGGAGGGGAACCACGGTGCGGCTGGATCTTTCCCGGGAAGAGATGCGGCATGAATAGAGCCGCCATAAAGCGGGGGAAGAATCTGCGAACATGACAGAAATGTAAGGATAAGGGAATGATTGTAAGGCAGGCTTATGGAAGGCTGCCTTCTGTCTTTTTATAATGGAGGCGTAAAGAAAAAGACAGAGAGGAGATCGAAGATGTCATTACTTGAAGTGAAAAACGTAAAGAAAATATATACCACAAGGTTCGGGGGCAGTCAGGTGCAGGCTCTTACGGACGTGAATTTCTCTGTGGAACAGGGAGAATATGTGGCGATCATGGGAGAGAGCGGATCAGGCAAGACGACCCTGCTCAATATCCTTGCGGCTCTTGACAAGCCGTCAGGGGGCACGGTCCGGCTGAACGGAAGGGATCTGAGCCGGGTGAAAGACAAGGAGCTGGCAGCGTTCCGCCGGAAGAATCTGGGATTTGTATTCCAGGAATTCAATCTGCTGGATACCTTTTCCATAGAAGACAATATCTACCTTCCGCTTGTGCTTGCGGGAGAGAAATATGAGCAGATGCGCTCCAAGCTGGACCGGATCGCCGCGCGGCTCGGGCTCACGGAACTTCTCCTGAAATATCCTTACGAGGTGTCGGGAGGGCAGAAGCAGAGAGCGGCAGTGGCGCGGGCGCTGATCACGCGCCCTCAGCTCATCCTTGCGGATGAACCGACCGGAGCGCTGGATTCCCGCTCGTCGGACGAACTGATGAAGCTGTTCACCCAGATCAACCGGGAGGGGCAGACCATCCTCATGGTGACCCACAGTGTCAAAGCGGCGAGCAGCGCGGGACGGGTGCTCTTTATCCGGGACGGGCAGGTGTACCACCAGATTTACCGCGGGAACCTGACGGACGAGGAGATGTACCAGAAGATCTCCGCCACGCTGACAGTCCTTGCGACAGGGGGTGAGGTGCGTGAGTAAGTCATTTTACCCCAGAATTGCCTTTATGAACCTGAAGAAAAACCATAAGATCTATGTACCCTACCTTCTGACATGCATTTTTACGGTCATGCTGTTCTATGCGTTAAATGCCATCTCAAAGAACAACGGTCTGGCAGAGATCCGGGGCGGAAGGTCGCTTCCTGTGGTCATGGGATGGGTGACTGTTGTGGCAGGAGGATTTGCGCTGATCTTCCTGTTCTATACGAATAGCTTTTTGATCAAACAAAGGAAGAAAGAACTGGGTCTGTACCAGGTGCTGGGCATGGATAAGAAAAACCTAAGCGTGATGATGCTGTGGGAGACGCTGATCACTGCGGCGGCCAGCCTGGGAGCAGGGCTTCTGCTGGGGCTTGCCCTTGGGAAGCTGATGTTTCTGATCCTTCTTAAGATCATCCACTTCCCTGTAACACTTGGCTTTACCATTGAGCCGGAGGCGCTTTTTCAGACCGTGGAGCTGTTTCTGGCGGCGTTTGCCCTGAACCTGGTTTACAATCTGGTCCAGGTGAGAGGGGCCAGGCTCTCGGAGATGGTAGGCGCGTCACGGGCGGGAGAGAAAGAACCCAAAGGGAAATGGCTGATCACCCTGATCGGGCTTGCAGCCCTTGGAAGCGGATATTATATCGCCCAGACGGCGGATTCGCCTCTGACAGCGGTGAATGTGTTTTTCTTTGCCGTGATCCTTGTGATCATCGGAACATACATGCTCTTCATATCAGGGAGCATCGTGCTGTTAAAGCTGCTGAAAAAGAATAAGAGATACTATTACAAGACCAGGCATTTTACCGCGGTGTCGGGAATGCTGTACCGCATGAAGCAGAATGCGGCGGGGCTCGCCAACATCTGCATCATGAGCACAGCGGTGATTGTGGTGCTCTCCCTGTGCGTATGCCTGTATGCGGGGATCGAGGACTCCATGGACACCCAGTATCCCAGGGATGTGACGGTATGCGTCCCCGATGGTTCGGAAGAAGGCAGGGCAGAGGCAGAGCAGGTGATTTCAGCGTGCGCGGAAGAGGCAGATGTCACAGTAGAAGAGCAGACCGGTTATCGCAGTTTCCTTCTCCCCTGCATGCTCAGGGAGGGAAAAGCAATGTTCGGCAATGCAATGACCTTCCAGGACGAGGCGAATTTTACAGAGTATTACAGGGGGATGATCCTGATCCCGGTGGAGGACTATAACCGGGCCGCAGGGGCAGATGAGACGCTTGCGCCGGGGGAAGCCCTGATCTACGCGCCGGAGGATGACTATACTTACGACAGTATTCTTCTCGGAGATGCGCCGTATCAGGTGAAAGAAGTCCTTGAAAATATCCCGCTGATCTCAGGAGGCCAGATGGCCAATGTGATAAATGTGGTCTATGTGGTCCTTCCGGATGTGGAATCTGTGGAGGAGCTGGCGGTAAAATACGGGTTTTCATCCGAAGAGTTAAACCATGTCAGCTATTATTCCTGGTTTGACCTGGATGGAGAGGCGGAAGCGCGTGAGGCCATGGTGCGGAGTCTCGAAGAGAGGATCGCGGAGGTCAGCCCTGACGCCTATGTGCAGTATAAAGAGGACAGCCGGGAGTGGACCTACGCCATGAACGGCGGGGCGCTCTTTATCGGGATTTTCGTGGGCGCGCTCTTTCTGCTTTCCACAGTGCTCCTGATCTATTACAAGCAGATTTCCGAGGGGTATGATGACAGGGAGAATTATCAGATCATGCAGAAAGTGGGCATGGACAGAAGGGAAGTGCGGCGCACTATACGAAGTCAGATCCTGGCAGTGTTCTTCCTGCCGCTTCTGGGAGCGTTCCTCCATGTGGCGTTCGCCTTCCGGGTTATGGCCATGCTGCTGGAAATCATGTATGTGGCAGACGTGACTCTGTTCCTTCTGTGCACGATCGGCGTGACAGCAGTGTTTACCGTATTCTATGTGGCGGTATACATGATCACGTCCAGGGAATATTACCGCATTGTGAGATAAGTGAGGTATGAGACGAATGAGATAGAAAATAAAGATCCATGCAGGAAGCCTGCAGTGCCTTTGACAAGATCAGGGAGGCTGCGGGCTTTACTTTTGCCCTAAGTCTTGTTACACGGGCAAGGAGTGTGATACACTGGCGTTGGAACATATTATACCGCTGCCAGAAGGCGGCTGTTCTGTATAAGCAGATCAGAAGGTGAAGAATAATAGAGATAAAAGGCAGGATGTACCTGCCAGGGGAGAATCTTATGGGCGAAAATGTATACAGCGCGCAGCGCGTGATCGATGAAGTAGAGAAAGCTGTGGTCGGAAAGAGGGAAGTCTTGACAAAGATTATGACTGCCATACTTGCAGGCGGCCATATTCTGATCGAGGATATTCCGGGAACCGGGAAGACAACCATGGCGCTTGCATTTTCCAGGACAATGGGCCTGAAGGTAAAAAGGGTCCAGTTTACTCCGGATGTGCTTCCGGCTGATCTGACCGGATTTACGATTTATCAGAAGGAAACAGGGAAATTTGTCTATCAGCCGGGAGCGGCCATCTGTAATCTGCTTTTGGCTGATGAGATCAACAGGACATCTCCGAAGACGCAGTCCGCGCTCCTGGAGGTGATGGAGGAACAGCAGGTGACTGTGGATGGGATCACCCACAGGACGGGAGATCCGTTTATTGTCATTGCCACAGAAAATCCCGCGGGATCGGCAGGAACTCAGCTGCTCCCGGAGTCACAGCTGGATCGCTTTATGATCTGTGTCAGCATGGGATACCCCACGGTGGAGGAGGAGATGGAGATCTTAAAGCGGGGACAGAAAAAAAGCAGAGACAGTCTGGAGACGGAAGTGATTCTCGATGCGGAGCAGCTTCTTTCTATGCGCGCAGAAGTGTCGGGCGTTTTTGTGCATGAACGTATTTACCGTTATATTGCGGAGCTGGCAAAGGCGACCAGGGAGAATGAGTGGACGGAACTGGGGATCAGCCCCCGCGGAACCGTGGCGCTGACAGCGATGGCGAAGGCGTGCGCCTGGATGAAGGGGAGAGCTTATGTAATCCCCTCGGATGTACAGGAGGTATTCCCGTGCGTGGCTGTGCACAGGATCTTTCTGAATATGAAGGCAAAGGTAGGGCATATCCGGGTGGATGAACTGATCCGGCAGGTCTTGGAGAATGTGCCTGTCCCGGCGCTCAGAGGGAAACGGTCATGATTCGGAGGACAGCGGGATATCTTCTTGTGCTGCTTGCGGCGGCATACTTATATTTTATGTATAATGACACGGTGATCTCGGGAATCCTTCTGTTTCTCATCTTGTATCTGCCTGTGTCAGCGCTGTATCTGATCCTGGCAAAGGGGAGGATCGAGGCGGAGCTGAAACGGGTCCCGGCCATGGGAGAGACGGGAAGGCAGATCCGTGCCGGGGCTGTGGTGAAAAACAGGTCCCGCATGACGGGCATCCGTTATGAACTGTCGCTTACCGTGGGAAATATTTATGACAAAAAGCGGAAAAAGAGAAAGTACGCGGGCGCTGTTCCTGCGGGCGGGGAAGAGACGCTGTGGTGTGAATTCGGGACAGAGCGCTGCGGCAGTATCGAGGTGAGGCTTGAAGGCATCAGGGTCTATGATCTTCTTGGCATTTTCTGTATGCGCAAGAAAGTGAAGAGGAGCGCATTCGTCAAGATCATGCCTGAATTCAGGCCTATGCCGGTTGAGATTACAAGAAAGACAAGAGAGTTTCAGGCAGAAGCAGAGGAATACTCCGGGGAGAAACGAGGAGATGACCCTTCCGAGATCTATCAGGTAAGAGAATACAGAGTCATGGATTCTCTGAAAGACATTCATTGGAAATTAAGCGCCAAAGAGGAAGAACTGATGGTGAAGGAACGCGGCTTTCCACTGGGGTGCACTGTGCTGATCTGGTTTGACGTGAGGGAAGGCAGGATGTCCGCAGAGGGATTCTCAAAGCTGGTCGAGAGAGCTGCGTCTCTGTCAGTGACACTGGCAGAAGAGAAATGTATCCACATGGCAGCCTGGTATGAGGAGAAGAACGAGCGGATCGTAAAGCTGCGGGTGAGGGATGAGGAAAGCGCCTGCCGCATGGTGTGGCGGCTTCTGGACCTGGAGCCGTGCAGGAACACCGCAAAGAGAGACGACTGCTATGAAGATGCGTTCCGGGGGCAGGAGTTCAGCAGTATCGTAACTATAGACGGCGAGGGAAAGATCTGGAAAGACGGCATGACACCGGAACTGCTCCGTCTGTGAGAGCGGGAATAGATAAGGAGTGATGAAATGGACCGAAAGGGTTCGGGAATTAAAATATACCGGGAATCGCGCCGGGGGAATACCGGAAGGAAGGACCGCCTGTCCGAAGTGTTCCTCTTTTCCATTGCTGTTTCCTGTCTTGCGGCAGCGTGGATGAATGCATTTCTCTCTGTGTTTACTCTGGAAGCGGACAGAAGATGGCTGTATGGGAGTCTTGTGATTTTGACGTTCGGGCTTACATTCCTTATCTGCCGGGCCGGGAGCTGGACCGTGTTCCCGGCCTTTCTGGCAGCAGGGATCTTTCTCTGGAGCAGCCGGGAGGCAGTGGAGAGTCTCTTTGTCCAGAGCTATGACAGAGATCCGGCGCTTTCGGGGGCGTCGGCCGCTGTGCTGGCCGTTCCGGTACTGGCGCTGTGGATCTTTGTCATTCGTTCGGGAAGAGGGAAGACGGCAGCCGGAGCCGCAGCGGCTGCTCCGTTTATCGTGTCAGCGTGCGCGGGATATTTTCCTCCGTACGGAGATTCATGGATGCTGCTGTTTGCGGGCGTGATGTACTTTGCTTCCGGTGCTCTGGGGAAAATGCCTGTTTTGAAAAAAATGGCTGCCCTTGCTGTTGCGGCAGGAAGCTTTGCCCTTCTTGCAGGGATTTCGGCCTTTGCAGGGAGATATCTGGATGCGGGCCGTGAGGTGGATGGCAGTTTTTATCAGGTGACCCGCGAGACGATCCGCACAGATCTGATCGGAGGAATTGAGAGGATGGTCAGGGGCGCGGAAGAGGAAGACATTCAGGAGATGGAAGCGGATGCATCTTCCGAGGCGGATGAAACAGCGGGGGAGAACACTGTGGCGCCGGAGGGGGAAGAAGCGCCGGGAGCAGAAATCTTCGGCGATACTCCGGCAGCTTCGGAGGGGAGCATGGACCATCTGAAAGAGATCAGTTCTTATCAGCCGGATCCCGGGGCACATTCATCGATTGTCGTGGTAACGGAAAGACCGACGGATACAGTCTATGTCCACAGCCGGACCGGGATTACTTATACCGGCGGCAGCTGGGAAAGAGGAGAATATCCGGGTGCGGTCCTTGCGGATGAAACAGAATATATTGCTTATCCGTCGGATTTGGACCGCCTGGAAGAAATGTGCCGGTACTGGGATCGAAGCTCTGTGCAGGCTGTGGGAAGAAAGATTGATGAGGTGTTTTCTGCAATGGCTGTCTATGACACAAACCCGGGATCAACCCCTGCGGATAAAGATTTTGCGGAATATTTCCTGTTTGATAACCATAAGGGATTCTGCGTGCATTTTGCTACTACAGCTGCTCTCCTCTATCGTATGTGCGGTTATCCTTCAGTTTACATAGAAGGATATGCGGTCCCGGCATCTGCTTTCGAGCAGATGGAAAACGGGTCCTACCAGGCGCGGATTGACGGGAGCATGGGGCATGCATGGTGCCGGGTGTATGATGAGAGAGAGGGCTGGGAAAACCGGGAACATACCCCGGCGAATCCTGACAGAACAGAGGAGATGCCTGAGGGAGAAGAACAGGCAGAAGAACAGGCGGAGGGGCAGACGGAGAACCTCGCAGAGGCAGATCGGCCGGGCGCTGCTGACTTTGGGATGGAGGCTGCCGCGGCAGCAGTTTTCCTGATGCTGTTCCTGGCGGGCATATTCCTGCTCCAGGCGGCTGTCAGGCGGAAGAGGCGCAGAGATGAGATGGCGTATACAGCAGAAGAAAACGGGATTCCTGCAATGTATGATATGATTATAAAGACAGCTGAGACAGCCTCTGCCGGAAGATGTCGGAAAGACTCCGGGGACAGTAATGGGCGCAGATTCATGTGGAGATCTGCCGGCAGGTCTGTGCGCGGCGTCACGGATGATCTGGGTGAAGAACGTCTGGAGGCGCTCAAAGCGATTTACACTCAGATCAGCAAAGAAGAGTGGGACTGGTTTTATGAGCGGGTGATGCAGTCTCTTTTCTATGAAACAGATCCCGGCCGGGAAGAATGGAAGCGGGCATGCAGGCTGTGCCGGAGGTTTTCGGAGGCAGCCGGGGCTCAGATGGGAATGGAAAAGCGGCTGCTATGCCGGTATGTATACTGCATAAATGTTTTTCCTCGGATAGAGGAAAAGAGAGAAAGAAAAGGAGAATGAAAGATGATACGGAAACTAACACAAAATGACAGACAGCTTTATATTACGATGGCAAAGGAGTTCTATCACTCGGATGCAGTTCTTCATCCTATTCCGGACGCGCATTTTGAGAGGACGGCAGATGAGGCCCTGCGTTCAGACACCTATGCGGAGATTTACTTATTTGAGTATGAGGGTGAAACGGCGGGATACGGGCTCACTGCAAAAACATTTTCGCAGGAAGCTGGAGGATATGTCTGGTGGATCGAGGAAGTGTATATCCGCGAGCAGTTCCGTTCCCGGGGGCTTGGAAGAGAATTTTTCCAATACCTGGAAAGAAGCAAAGGGCAGGAGGCCGCCCGCCTGCGGCTGGAGGTGGAAGCGGGCAATACAAGGGCGGTGTCTCTGTATGAGAGGCTTGGCTATGAGGTGCTGGATTATGTACAGATGGTAAAAGACAAGAAATAATCAGGCGATTGCATACTTGTATACAATGCAAGAGAAATTCTTTTAATACACCGTTGCAAGATGTTGTCGAACAATGCTATAATTCAAAGTAGCGTACTTTTGCCTTCGGGCAGGAGAAGAATTGTGAGTAGGTGACTGATTTGAAAAATAAGATCAAACGATTTGCTAAAGGAGACTTCCATATCCAGCAGCCGGAGATCATCTTTCCTGAGACAAGGATCACCATGCGAGTTGGCGAGGGGGAGAAATTCAGAGGGAGTTTCTCGCTGCAGAACCCGGGGGAGGGGACCATACGAGGTCTTGTATACCCCTCTTCTTATCGTATTCACTGTGATGAACAGGGATTTGACGGCAATCCGGTCAATATTTATTATACATATGACGGCAGCGGGCTAATGCCGGGCCATGTTGAACATGGAAAATTTACGATTGTCTGCAATGGGGGCGAGTATGATGTAGCGTTTACCGCTATCATTGAGAAGCCTTTTGTAATGACAAGCTACGGCAAGATCCAGAGCCTGGAAGATTTTAAGAAACTTTCCTTCCGGGACGCGGCTGAAGCGGTGAAGCTGTTCCGTTCCAGAGATTTCTATGAGATCCTGAAGTACGAGGACAAGCGGATCCGTGCGCTTTATGATAATATGCGCAAATGGGAGCTGGACCAGCAGGCGCTGGAAGAATTCCTTGTGGGCTGCAAGCAGAAGGAGAAGATATTCCTGACTCTTGAGGAGGAGAGCAGGGCGTTCATTTCTCTTACAGAAGCCCGCAAAGAGACTTTCACAATTAAAAAGAACACATGGGGATATCTGGAGATTGATGTGCGTACTGAGGGGGATTTCCTTTCAGTGGAGCATACGCGCGTCACAACGGAAGAGT
>DXCD01000008.1 GCA_019116185.1 Candidatus Mediterraneibacter stercorigallinarum | reverse complement strand
ATGGCATCAAATATGGTCGTCTTTCCTGCTCCCGTATCCCCGGTGATCAGAAAGAGATTCTGGTTCGTCTGTTCAAAATCAATGACCGTCCGCTTCCCGTAAGAACCGAACGCCTGCATCGTCAGTCTCAGAGGTCTCATTCCTGCATCACCCCCTGCACGGTATTGATCACATCCCGGAGAAGCTCTTTCTCCTCGTCATCTGTCTCTTTTAAAAAGGCGCAGCACAATTCAAAGGGATCCAGCTCTTCCTGTGCTGCATATCCCCTCATATAGTCTGCCCTTCGCAGTGTCTCCCGGCGGATCTCAAGGAGATTCGGAAATGCGCTGCGGATCTTATCCTGCATGTCAAGGACATCCAGATCCACCTTGTCCGTCAAGATCACGGTCACATAATCTGAACATTCCTGCTTCAGCACTTCCGCCAGATCTCCGCGGATCACGCGCACCTGCCGAAGCGGCTCCAGAGGGAGGACAGTTGTCTTCCGTCTGCCCTTTTCTCCTAACTCCACCATAATAATCCCCTTCTGCTGTCCCGCTTCGCTGACCGAACAAGCCAGGGGCGTGCCGCAGTAGCGGCAGAATTCACTTCCCGCCTTCATCGGCTTATGGATATGCCCCAGCGCCGCATAGTCAAACTGCCCCAGGATATCCGCGGAGACCTCGTCAATGTTCCCCACTGTCCGTATCTCCGAGTCCATCCGCTCTACCTCTTCCGCTTTCGTCCCGGATGGAAGATAGAATTGGTGGCTGACAATCACATTTCGCTGCGACTGATCGATCTCCTCCCGTTCGATCAGCCGGCGCAGGGTGTCATTATAGGAAAGATTATTGCCATTCTCATCCACTCCCGTGATCTGCTTTACCATGGACGGCCGTACAAAGGGAAGCAGATAGAAATTCACATCACCATATTCGTCTGTCAGAACAGCTTTCTCTATGTGCTCTTCCGGCGTCCTCGGCGGCAGACCGATCATATACACATTCTGCCTGGAGAGCACGCTTCGGAAACAGTTGACCCGGGGACCGCTGTCATGATTCCCGCTGATCAGCATGACAGCCATATCCGGAAGAGCGGAGCTCAGCCTGCTGATAAAATGGTCAAATACTTCAACTGCCTCCGCAGAAGGGACCGCTTTGTCATAGATATCCCCGGCAATCAGGACCGCGTCCGGCCTCTCCTTAACCGCAAGTTCTGTGATCTGCTGTAAAATATATTCCTGGTCTTCCCGAAGATCTCTGTTAAAGAGCTTCAGTCCGATATGCAGGTCTGAAAGATGAAAGAACTTCACCTGAACATCCTCCTTTTCTGTCTCTGCTATATGCTGCTGTATAAGCTGCCTGAATACTCTGCGCCTGTCCCACAGTTAAATCCGCGCTGTTATTTAAAGAAACAGGAGCGCCGCTACAACCGCGCAGATTGTACTCAGCAGCGTTCCCAGCAGATAGTATTCTGCAAATACCTGATCTTTTGAAATCCGGTCATACCTTGCGATAGATTTTGCTGTCAGTACCAGTCCCACCGCAGAATACTGCCCGATGGCGATAAATATGGCCATGATGATCCGTTCCAGAGTGCCGATCATCCTGCCGGCGTTCCTGTCTGTGCCCGCAGAATCGCTTTCAGCTGACTCCCCTTTGAGGGATGCATCTTTCTTCTCTTTGTTTGATACATTTTCTTTGTTTGACACATTTTCATCTGACGGCTTATACCAGGAAAGAATGTTTGCGATCAGGATGTTAACCGGTTTGTGTATGACCAGCAGAACTGCCGCCCACTTAAGGAAAGTCAGTTCCGGAATATCGAATGCGTCAAAAAGAACGCCTGCTTCCTCACTGTATAACGATGTCATATCAACCTGCCGCATCCAATATGCAATTCCCAGGATCACAAGCAGATGCGCCGCCTGATCAATCAGAAAGACATTCCTTCTGCCGCGGGGGCTGTCTATCGCCTTCTGCTTAGCCCTGCCAAGCCGGCACGCCGCATATTTTATTATATCGATCAGCGCATGAGCCAGCACAAACGCAAGGATATATTTCACGTCCATTCCCGGCAGGAAAAGGAAGAACAGAATCCCTGCTCCTGCCCCGTAGATCAGGCAGTGACAGACAGTCCATGAGAACTGACCCTGTTTGTTGTCCGCCATTTTCTGTGTCTGAAAATAAAAATCCCCCAGCAGATGCACGCACAATAAAACCGTAAAAATTGATTTAATCATTCTGTATATCTCCAAGTATTTTTGATGCATTTTTCAATGCATTTTCATAAGTGTAATAACTTCCCGCGGCAAGCGCTTTCTGGACGGTCGGCTGAGAAATGGACAGCCTGCGCGCTGTATTCTGCTGTCCGTCCCCGTACAAAAGCATGTCCCAGATGGTCTCTCTCTGTCTCTCTGTCCATCCGCTCTCCACCACATACATCAGATCGAAAACCGTGTTCAGCAGAACTTCCTTCTCCTGGTCCTTCTCGTCCAGTCTGAGACAGAGCTCTGCCAATACCGGCCGGTTCTTCTTCTCCCGTTCTTTCAAAAGCTCGACTGCCTCCCTTGCGCGGTAATATCCCGGTCCGTCTGCTCCCAGCGCCATTTCTGATTTGATATCTGTCGTAATCTGTCCGAATCCGATGCCGAACCGGAGCCGGACAGGATACATCTCCATCCTGATCTCATTGACCATGTCCAGAATATGTTCCCCGCCGCACAGAAGCCCCTGGAATTCATCGCCAAGCGTGATCAGAAATTTGGAGACGATGTGATCTTTATATTTCTCATTCAGCCGGTCCAGGATCTCCTGGAGATGAACCTGAACTTCTTTTCTGTTTTCCAGATGCCGGGAATCTTTTATGTCGCCTATAACAGCCGCAAAGGAATGAATAGTATCCATATGATTCATGTCTCTCCCTCCTATACTCAAAGTATATAGCTTAAAACATGAATAATCAAGATTTATTCATATTTTTGTCTATAAATTAAAAATATAGCCAAAAACATGAATAAAATTATTATCTGATAATACTGTGATATGAAATATTAACCTCTTCAGCCTGCCATTCCATGCTGCTTCATTATACTTACCAAATATTTCTGCCCGCTCTCTGTATACAAAAATACCTCGTATGGATTTCCTGTGGAACTGACTCTCTCTTCTGCCCGGATGCCTGCTTCTCTTCCCTTGTCTGTCAGGATCTTCCTTGTATAGCCATTCTGGAACTGCTGTTCCAGGCAGCCTTCTTCCAGCAGAAGCTCTGTCAGCCGTTTGATCGTCAGCCTCTTCATCTGCTTCTCATCTCTCAAATCATTAATCCGGGATACAAAATCACTGATCGTCGTCTCCGGGACATACTGGATCCCGGCAAGGATCTCTTCTGTAAGGCAGAACTCTGATTTCCGATTTTTTGCCTTCTTTTCTGTCAGGGGAGTCTCCACGATTTCATCAAGGCTGTTATCGATACTGCTGTCAGCTGATCCCCATGTTCCCCGGTCTCCTCCGGTGACTTTGCGGATCTTTTCAAGGAACTGCCTTCCATACTGCTCCAGCTTCTTCGCGCCCATCCCGCTCACATCCAGCATCTCGCTCTCTGTAAGAGGAATTTTGATACACATATCCCGCAGTGTTTTATCCGATGCCACCACATAGGGTGGAACGGCCCGTTCCCTTGCCAGTTCCATTCGAAGCCCGCGCAGCTCTTCGAACAGTTCCTTCCCTTTCTCCGTCAGCTCTGCTGTCTGTGCGGCCCGCCTTCCTGTTCCGTTCTTAACAGATGCTGTCTGCTTTTCTGTTTCCTTTTTGTAACGGATCACAAAGGGCTCTTGTTGTTCCAGAAGCTGTTCTGACGCTTCTGTCAGTTTCAGAAGCGCGTACTTGTCCTGTGTCTGCCGGAGATACCCGCGTTCCAGCATGGTGCGTATCACATCTTTGATCAGGGCCTGCCCCATCTTGCTCTGCTTTCCATATACCGGATTCTGATCCATCCGATAATTGCGGATCTTTGCGGTATTCTCTCCCAGCAGAGTCCCTGCGATCACATTCCGTCCGAAACGCTGCCCGGAAGCACGGACACAGCGCACTACATCTGCCGCTGCCTCCGCGGCGTCCATCTCTTCAAATTCTTCCAGACAGTTGGAACAATTCCCGCATGTCTCGCCCGCCTGTTCCCCAAAATAATTCAGGATGCATCCTCTGAGGCATTTCGTGGTCATACAGTAGGCTTCCATTTTCCGCAGGCGCTCCATATCCTGCGCCTGGATCATCCGAAGTTCTTCCGGTGAATACTCCCTGTAATCCTCCTTGCTCTCCAGCAGCATCTGATTGATCATCGTGTCCTGTGGTGAATAGTAGAGGATACATTCTGCCGGCTCTCCGTCTCGTCCTGCCCTGCCTGCTTCCTGATAATAATTCATGTTGTAAACCATCCTGAGGATAATCACCACGTAAAGAATAATATGAACGATCTGGTTGACCTGCATAAATGCGGTGTTGCGGCA
>DXCD01000090.1 GCA_019116185.1 Candidatus Mediterraneibacter stercorigallinarum | reverse complement strand
TAGCATCAGATACAAAGTATGTAGTACGTGCATATCTGACTTATACGAATGAAAGCGGAAAGACGGTATATATTTACTCAAATCCCGTGCTTGTAAGCTATGATTCACTGGCAAATTAACCTATTGCGTTCTCCTTCCTCAGACGATATACTGTATAGAGTGATTAAATTTAGAAAGTACAGGTACTACGAATGAAAAAGATCAAGATCTTCAGTATTATTCTGTTTATCTGCTCTGCCGCCATCTATGCCGGATGCAGGATCTATGCCGACAGGATGACGGACCATACGCCGCCGGTGATTACGGGAGGCAGCGACATTGAGGTGAGCGTGGGCGATCCCCGGGACAAGCTTCTTGAGGGTATGACCGCGGAGGATGACCGGGACGGGGATGTGACGGATTCGCTTGTTGTACAGAAAATATCGGAATTTGACGAAGAAGGGAAAAGGATTGTCAGTTTTGCTGCAGTGGATGACAGTGGAAATGTGGGGTACTCCAGCCGGATCATGGCATACACGGATTATCAGCCTCCGGTGTTTGCGCTGGACGCCCCGCTCCGTTTCCCGACAGGGGGAACGTTTAATGTCTGTGAGAATATATCGGCGTCGGGCAGTCTGGACGGAGATCTGACGAATAAGATCAAATATACGCTGGACAGAGCCATTACCAGTTCTGTGCCGGGGATATATCAGGTAGAATTCCGTGTGATGGACAGCGCGGGGCGGACTTCTTATCTTCAGGCAGACCTGGAAGTATATGATCCGTCGCAGGAACCGGTTGAGGTGACATTGTCATCTTATCTTATATATATTGGTGTGAATGCTCCGTTTAATGCGGCGGATTATTTCCAGGGCTCAAGCAGGGAAGGCGAACTGAATATCCAGTCGACAGTGGATACCTCCAGCCCGGGAACTTATTATGTGGATTATACTGTTACGGACGGCGCGCTTATGGGAAAGAGCCGGCTGATCGTGGTAGTGGGATAATTGAGGGAAGGAACGTATAAGGAATGGAACAGCGGGAAAAGAATGAAAATGAACGGACTACTCCGGGGGAAGGTCCGGGCAAGAATGTTACGGCTGACTTTTTTGCGATCTTTCATGATGTGTTAAAGAATCTGTGGGTGGCTGTGCTGATCGGGATCTCTGTGGGATTCCTGACGTATGTGGGAACCTATCTGACCTATCATCCGCAGTATGTGTCCCAGACCACATTCGTGGTGTCGGCCAAGGGAAGCAATACAGGAGCTTACGCAAATCTGAGCCAGACACAGCGGCTGGCGGAAGTATTTCAGACCGTGCTGGACAGCGACGTGCTGAAAAAGCTGGTAGCCGAGCAGCTGGGGAAGGATTCGTTTGACGGGACTGTCAATGTGACCATTGTGCCGGAGACGAATCTCCTTTCGGTCTCCGTGACGGCAGATTCGCCGACGACTGCATTTCAGCTTCTGAACACAATGCTGGAACAGTATCCGGCCGTTTCGCAGAATGTCCTCGGGGAAGTCGTCCTTGAGGTGTTCGAGGAACCCAGCTATCCGGCGTCCTCGAGCGTTGGTTTTCAGGGAAACCAGATGATGAAAAACGGATTTCTGGCTGGCACGGGGGCAATGCTCGTATTGTTTGCGCTGATCTCCTACTTCAAGGATACAGTGAAGAATGAGAAAGAAGTGGCGGCAAAGCTGGATACCGGCCTGTATGCTACGATCTATCACGAGCGCAAATATAAAAACCTTAAGTCTATGCTGAAACGGAAACGGAAAAAGATCTGGATTACAGAGCCTTCCGTCAGTTTCGGCTTTGGTGAGACAATTAAGAAGATCCGGACAAAGCTGATCTATCATCAGAAGAAGACAAAGGCGAAGATTCTTGTGGTCAGCAGCGCCTGCCCGCAGGAAGGCAAGACCACGATCGCGGTCAATCTCGCGCTTGCGTTTGCCCAGCATCCGCGCAAGGTACTGCTCATCGAAGGAGACCTGCGCGGCAGTTACCTCAGGGAATACCTTGGCATCGATGCCCCGGATGTGAAGAGCTGGGGCTCCTGCGCCGCGTCAAAGGGCGATCTGGACAGCGCGGTCTATTACAGTGAACAGCTCGGTTTTCATGTGATGGTAAATGATGAGAAGGTGCCTCGTTCTATAGAGGTGATCGCTTCCGACACAGTTACGCAATTCCTTGACAAGATGAAAGCAGAGATGGATATCATTATCATAGACGCGCCCCACGTAAGGAGAAGGGCGGATGCAGAGATGTGGGTGCGCCGGGCTGACATGAGCCTGCTTGTTGTGAAACAGAACAAGACACTTGCAAAGTATATCAATGATTCCATCGATATTCTGGAAGGGTACGGCAGCAAGCTGGCAGGATGTGTGTTTAACGACGTCCCGGGCAGAAGCGGCATTCTGACATCAGGCTACGGCTATGGTTACGGGTACGGATATGGCTACGGATATGGCAGATACGGCAGGTATGGCAGATACGGGAAATACGGCAAATACGGAAGCTATTATCCCTACCGCCAAAAGAAAGAATCGGATAAGAAAGAGTAAGAGGGTAGTAAAGTAATTATGAACACACAGAATGAGGAAACCAGGCAGACAGAAGAAGGAATGATAGATATTGTCGGTCTTCTGGAGGATTATTTCAGGACACTGCGCCGTATGTGGATATGGGTGCTGATCCTCGCTGTGTTGGGAGGCGCCTTTTCTTACATCAGAAGCTATGTGACATGGTCGCCCAGGTACACGGCCTCTGCCACGTTTACGATCACGGCAGGACAGAACAGCGGAGACGACACGAGCGGTTCTTATGCTTTTTATGATAATTCAACCACAGAACAGATGGTAAATACATTTCCGTACATTCTGACCAGCGGAGTGCTCTCAAGACGCGCTGCCGCGGCCATGGGGCGGAGTTCTCTGAGCAGTCAGATCACAGCTTCCGCGGAAGAGAATACAAATCTGTTTACAATGTCTGTGACAGATTCAGACGCGGGAACAGCTTATGAGACACTGCAGGCTGTGATCCAGTGTTATCCCGATGTGGCAGAGGTGATTATCGGAAGGACAACAATGCAGCTGCTCGACGAGACGGGCATTCCGGCATACCCGGACAACCCGCGGGATGGAAGAGATTCCCTTGTAAAAGGCGCGGCGGCAGGCGCGCTGATCGGTCTCTTTTGGGCAGGAGTTGTGACGGTCAGCAGGATGACTGTGAAGAAGAAGGAAGACTTTCAGCCCCGCGCCCATATGAAGTGCATCGGAGAAGTGCCCCAGATCCCGATGAAAAAGCGGAGCAGGGAGAGCAGCAATATCCTGAATATCCTCAATGAAAAGACAGATCCCAGATTTGAGGAAGCGCTGCAGCTTGTGCGCGGAAAAGTAGAATACAGCGCATGGAGACATCATTCTAAGACCATACTTGTGACAAGCGCGCTTGCCGGAGAGGGGAAGAGCACCCTGGCGGTGAATCTGGCCCTGGCATTTATCAAGAGCGGCAAGAGGGCCGCGCTTATTGACTGTGACCTCAGACATCCCACGGACAGAAAGATCCTCGGACTGGAAGAGGGGGCGGGGCTGTACGAAGTGCTGGCAAAAGAAGCCAAACTGGCGGACGTCCTTTTGACAGGGAAAGCTATGGGCATGGATGAAGAATTCAAGTTCTGTTTCCTCCCCGGGGGGAAACCGGCGGATGACGGATCACGGCTCCTCGATAGTAAAAGGATGCAGAAGATCATTGAGGCTGTGGAGGAGAAAGTAGATTATGTGATTCTTGACAGCGCTCCCGCCGGGCTGCTGACGGACGCGGGAGTGCTGGCGCAATATGCGGACAGCGCGGTGTTTGTCATAAAGAGAGACTTTGCAAATACCTCCCATATCATGGACGGGCTGGAGGAACTGGCAGAGAGCCGGATTCATCTGATCGGAGGAATTCTAAACGGGGTATAGCGGAAAATGAGTTTAAGGAATGTGACGATCGACAAGACTGCACATATAGAAGAAATGCTGACGGATTCCCTTGCGGTATGCCTGAGCGGCATGCCCGGGACGGGCAGAAAGACGGCGGTCAGGATGCTTTTGGAAAAGCATCCTGAGGTAAATGCCGTCTTTTGTTCTGTGGAGGAGATTGAAGATCAGTCAGCGCTTGGAATGAGGGCAGAAGGCAGGCCGAACTGGTATCTGGTGCGAAAACCCGAAGGATGCCGGTATCCGGAATCAAATGAAGGGTTCTGGAGTTTCATCCGCAGCATGCCCAAAGAAGACAGGATTCTCACAGCAGTTGACGGCCTGATCCCGCAGAGCTTCCTGGAACTGATCTGGGACGGCGTCATGGCAGCAGCCATGCCCGAGTCATTCTGGTTCACCGAGGCAGAGACTTACCGCTATCTGCGGGAGTGCCGCAGCGGCCTGAGACACAGGGAGGTGCATTACCTGACCGGAGGATGGGCGGGATGCATTGCCATGCTGGTGCGTCTTGAGAAGCAGCTCACGGACCGGTGGACAGCCTGGGAGCTGAGCAGCCGTTATGAGATCCGGAAATATATCCAGAGCAAGATCCTGGACGTCCTGCCGGAGGATGAGCTCCGTATGCTCCGGGAGAGGGCTGCCTTCCCCAGCCTGAATGAAGAACTCGTCTCGATCCTGTGGGACGATCCGCACAGAGAGCTGGAAGAGCGTCTCTTTGTCAGAGGCGCGATGGTCTATATGCCGGACACAAACAGCTGGCATGTACAGCCGGCTCTGCGGATGGTTATGGAAGAATATACCTCGCCGGAACTGTGCGGAAAAGCGATTGCCTGGTATGAGGAGAAAAATCAGATCCAGAACGCGCTGACCTGCTGCTGGTATCTTCATGACCACCAGAAGTACACAGAATGTCTGATACGCAATTATGACCGTGTCCCCTTCCTGCATTATGAGAGAAAGCGGTATACACAGGAAGACCGGAAGATCCCTGAGCTCTTGTATCTGGAGTGGATGGAGCGTTACCTCCGGCAGGACGCGGGAGGGATGGCGGAGATCAGAAGCCGGGTCAGGGAGCTTGCCGCGGAAGCAGTGGCGGCCGGCGGGGACAAGGCAAAGGTCACGGAGATCTGCCTGAATATCGCATATACAGACCCCCGGCTTTCCGCTGCAGAATGGATGCGGCTGCTGGAGGAGGAGACGGAGCCGGGACAGCAGGTGCGGCTGTATTTTATGCTGGGAGAGGCTGTCTCTTATCTGTGCGGTCTGAGAGACCTGTCGGAGCTGTTCGCCTGCGGAAAGGCAGAACGCGCCGCATACCGGAGGCTGTGGGAAGAACGGCTGCATCCGGTGAATCAGATGCCTTATCATCTGGCAGAACTGGAATATGAGTTCCAGACAGACGGCCCTATGATGAAAAAGAGCGGAGGACGGCTGGATGTACTGCCGGAAATCCACGGAAATTCCCCGTGGCAGGTGCGGCTGGGCATGATGTATCTGGCCTATCTGATCACGGAGGAGGAAGAGCGCAAGGAGAACGTACAGAAATATATCCGGCAGCTTGCAGAGACCCTGGAGAAAGAGGAAAGCCCGGTGTGCCGTTGGAATACGAGAGCCCTGTATTATCTTGCCGAAGCGAAGTGGGGAGAGAAGGAAGGGCTGATGAAATGGATCCGGGAGACCGGCGGCGATATAGAGAATGAATCCGGCAAGACCCGGTTCTACATGGCGGCAGAGGTGAAGATCAATCTGTATCTGGGGAATTATGGACATGCAGAGGACCTGCTTCAGATGCTGGTGCCTTACTTTCAGAACAACCACAGCTGGCGATGGCTGGCGGAAAGCCTGTTTCAGAGGGCGATTCTGGAAAAGGAGAAAGGAGAGACCGGGCAGGCTTTTAAGACTGTGGCAGAGTCGCTGAACGCTGCCGGCCCTTACCGCTATGTCCGGATTTATACCGGGTATGGACGGCAAGGGGCGGAGCTGCTGGAAGAATACAGGGAATGGCTGGACAAGACAGATTCGTCCGGACATCAGAATAAGAAAAAATATAAATACGGAAGTGTGCTGAAGATGCCGGTTTCCGACTGGGTAGGATATATCTCGAGAAGGGCGGGGCGGCAGAAAAAATATTATCTGGATCTTCAGAAGGAACAGCAGAATATTTACCGGGTCGAGAAGCTCACTGTCACGGAGCAGATGGTCCTGCAGTATCTGGAGAAGGGCTACAGCAACGCGCAGATCAGCGAAACCATGAATATCAAACTTCCTACTGTGAAAACACATATTTACAATATTTTCAAGAAACTTGGAGTCAAAACGAGAATACAGGCTGTTAAAAAAGTCAGAGATTCCGGCGCGCTCTGAAAATGCGAAAAAAGGGAGAATTATCTCATACTTGAGTATGGGGTAATTCTCCCTTTTTGGTGCTAAAATAAGGCATACTTCGAAGGACAGAATATTACTTATTTCTACGATCTGCAGATCTAAAAAATCAGTTCATGAATACCTTTTTTAAATTTTTTGCCGGAAACACTGGAAAAAAATCCCAATACTAGTATAAAATACCAATAAGAGCGCCAGCGCTCTGACTCATGCATGAAGATATTACCGGAAGGACTTATTTTTATAGAAAAGAAGGGTACATATGGAAAAAAATGCATTAAATGAGAAAATGCTGGAGGCGCTTCGATGCTTTCAGAATGGGGAAAAGGCGGCCTGGAAGGATGGATTCTCAGCGGAAGACTGGCAGGAATTCTTCCGTCTGTGCCAGTACCATCAGATCCTGCCCATGATCTATGATACTGTATACGAATGCCCGGCGTTTGCGGCGTTTCCTCAGCAGGAAATACAGGGGGTCAAGAGGGAAGTTATCCGTCAGGTCATGATACAGAGCCGGAGGACAGAAGAATTCCTGATGTTATATAAAAAGCTTCTGGAAGAAGGGCTGACGCCGTTGGTTGTAAAAGGGATCATCTGCCGGAATATGTACCGAGAGCCGGATTACCGGTGCTCCGGGGATGAGGATGTGCTGATCCCCCGGGAACAATTCGGGAAGTGCCACGATATTTTCCTTTTAAATGGAATGAAACCGCCGGCTGCGGACAAAGACCTGGACGCGGAAGGGGAAGTTCCCTATTATAAAGAAAACGGGACCTTACATATCGAACTTCATAAAGAACTGTTCGCGTCTGATTCGGAGGCATACGGAGACCTGAATGATCTGTTCGCCGGTGTGTTTGACCGGATGATACAGGAAGAGATCCGCGGAGTGAAGATCTGGACACTGTCACATACCGATCATCTGCTCTACCTGATCCTTCATGCATTCAAGCATTTCCTGCACAGCGGGTTCGGCATCCGTCAGGTCTGCGACATTGTGATCTATGCCCAGTCTTACGGCGCGGATATTGACTGGGAGCATATTTTGGAGAGCTGCCGGAGAATCCATGCGGACGTATTCGCGGCGTCGCTGTTTGACATCGGGAAGAAAGAGCTGGATTTCGATCCTGAGAAAGCGGGCCTTCCGAAGTGCTGGGCAGGTATAGAAGCGGACAGCAGCGCGCTTCTGGAAGATCTGCTGGCGGCCGGAGTGTTCGGAGATTCCAGCATGAGCCGGAAACATAGCAGCAATATTACGCTTCAGGCGGTTACAGAGGACAAAAAAGGCAGGAAAGCGGGCGCGTCCCTGATCCATACTTTGTTCCCGGACCGGCGCTACATGGAGAGGAATTATACATATCTGAAAAATCATCCTTTCCTCCTGCCGGCTGCATGGGTGTCAAGGATCAGAAAATATCTGAAAGAGACAAAGCAGACGAATGGAAATGACGCAAAGGAGAGTATTGAGATCGGAAACCGCAGGGTCGATCTCATGAAGAAATACAAGATTATCCAGTAGAAATCCTTTTTTCAAAGTTGACAAATATGTGAAGTGTGCTATTATTGAAAGTGCATTGCGAGAAGGAGAAGAATATTGTGAAGTTGAAAGCAAATCCGAACTTCCTTCTGCGGGAAGTCGCCGGCGAAGCCGTGCTGGTGCCTGTGGGGGAAGCAGGGATATTTGAAAACAGCATGATATCGCTGAATGAGACCAGCAGTTTCCTGTGGAAGCTGTTCCAGGAGCCCAGGACAGAGGAAGAAGTGATCGCTGAGGCGAGAAAAGAATATTCCGATCCCGACGGCGAGATGGAAGATGGAATTCACAGCTTTGTAAATGAGTACTTGAGGGTTGGGTTGTTGTTAGAAGAAAGAGAGGAAGTATGAATAAGAATGTATGGACACGGCCTTTGACGATGGTTCAGAGGTTTGAGGCGAATGAATATGTAGCGGCTTGCGGAGAGGGAGGTGCAACTTATAAGTTTAAGTGTGATGCACCTGCTGGAACACTTTATTATTATCCGAATAGTGACGGAAAGATAGATGGTGTCTATGAAGGCTGGGGAAGCGCTGAAAGAATGGGATCGTATACTCCCTGTGGTGTGACTCATGATGCGCCTGATACAGGGGATTTTTATGACGGATTTATTGATCGTAATGGGAATAGAAGACCGGATGCGGGAGAAGGCGTTATTGTATGGAGAAATCGAGAATGGGCTATTTTGGGATGGCGCTGGAATGGCCATGCCACTACTAATCTTGACATGGATTCATGGGGCAAAACCCCTTCGTAATAATTAACTGCATAATTACATTAGACCGGAATTTTCCGGTCTATTTTCATATCACCACCGGACGGGAGGGACATCCTATGGAACCATTAGAAGGAGCCACAACAGTGGAGCGCATGCTATTAGCTCAGGCAAAGAGTATGCGGACTCCGGCAAACGGGAGTATCGAACTGCTCCCTCTGTGCAATATGAACTGCGATATGTGTTATGTCCGGCTGAGCCGGGAGGAAATGGAGCGGCAGGGCAGGCTGCGCACGGCGGATGAATGGCTGGAAATCGGGCGTCAGATGAAGGACGCGGGAGTGCTCTTCCTTCTGCTGACCGGCGGAGAGCCATTTCTCTTCCCGGAGTTCCGCAGGCTTTATCTCGGGCTGCGGGAGATGGGAATGATCCTGACGATCAATACCAATGGTACCTTGATCGATGAGGATCTGGCAGAGTTCTTCGGGAAGCATAAACCAAGGAGAATCAATATCACCCTCTATGGAACGGACGAAGAGACCTATGCGGATCTCTGCCACTATCCGGGAGGCTATGAGAAGACCCTGAGAGGAATCCGTCTTCTCAGAGAGCATGGGGTGGATGTGAGAGTCGGCGGGAGTATCGTCCGGGCCAATAAGGACGACCTGGGCAAGCTGCTGGATATTGAAGAAGAATACGGAGTTCCTGTGCGGGTAGACACCTATATGATGCCGGCTGTCAGAGAACGGGAACTCCCCTACAACATGCAGTCCCGTCTGGAACCGGAAGAAGCGGCGCGTGCGAGAGTATACGCCTGGAAGCGGGAGATGGGACCGGAATTATTCCCTCAGTATGTCCGGCAGTTAATAGAAAGAGCAGATCACCCGGAACCGAAAGAAGAGAAACCGGGACACATGGCATGCATGGCAGGACAGTGTTCCTTCACGATCAACTGGCAGGGAGAGATGAGGCCCTGTGTGATCCTGAGCAGCCCGGCTGTCTCTGTGTTTGACGCTGGCTTTGGCGCCGCGTGGAGGCATATTGTGGAAGAAACAGGGAAGATCCTTTTGAATGCAAAATGCAGTGCCTGCCATCTGCGGCACCTCTGCCGCACCTGCGCGGCCAGCGCTCTGTATGAGACGGGAAGCTATGACGGCGTGCCGGACTACATGTGCCGGTATGCCGAAGAATCTCTGCGGATGCTGAAGGAAGAGTGGAAACAAATCGAAGTACACACACAGGGGAAAATACAGGAGAGTATACAGGATACTATGCAGGAGAACATACAGGGGAAGGTGCGGGATGGACAAGATATTTCGGATCGGTGATTTTACGTTCCGGCTTTGCTGCGCGGCGGAAGTGAAGCCGCCGGAGAACTTTATGAAATTTGAATACAGAACTGAAAACGCCTGGCGCGGGTACGCTGCCACTGACGATGAAGCAGACGCTGCCGCAGAGAGGACTGCGCCGGAATATACTTATCATATCAAAGTCGCGGACCGGCTTCCCCGGCCAAAGGGACAGGTGATTGCGCGACGGCCGGATCTGGTTGTATTCCGGCAGGCAGATGGAGCGGCAGGAGCCGGAGAAACGGCGGGAAATGATATCGGCGCCGGAGGCTTAGAGGGCCGCCTGATCGGCGTGAAGGGAAGCCGGGACTATTATGCCTGCTATGAGGAGGCAGCGGCGGACCGCGCAGAGGTCACTCTTGCCCGGGAACAGATCAAGGATCTGCGCATTGACCCGGTCTTTACATCTCTATTGGCTCTGGAACGCCGCCTTGTGAGAAAGGATCAGGTGATACTCCACTGTGCTTATGTAGAATATCAGGGAGAAGCGGTTCTCTTTTCCGCGCCTTCTGAGACGGGAAAGACCACGCAGGCGAACCTGTGGGAGAAGTACCGGGGCAGCCGGACTGTGAACGGAGACCGGGCTCTTCTGGGGAAAAGAGACGGCAGGTGGACTGCACAGGGCTGGCCGGTCTGTGGCACGTCTGAGATCTGCCATAATGAAGCGCTTCCGATCCGGGCGGTTGTCATGCTGAGCCAGGCGAAGGAGAACCGTGCGGAGAAGCTGACACCGGGGCAGGCATTCCCGCTTTTGTACAGTCAGATCACGGTAAATAAGTGGAACATGCAGGATCATATTCACACCCTGGATGTGGTGGAAGATCTGCTGGGCAGTGTGCCAGTGTACCATCTGGGGTGCACGATTTCTGAGGAGGCGGTGGAGTGCCTGGCGGAGGCGCTGGGGTATGGAATAGAAGCGAGCGAAAAACGCTGGTAAGAATGAGAAATTTTTGTGAAGCCATCGGGTTAAGATTGAAAATACAGCGTCAATATGGTATTCTGCAAATATTCAAGAGGATTATTCGGATATATTTTAACGAGAGTTTTAGCAATAATTAACAAAAATCCACTAAAACTTGACAGATGCTTGGTAATTCGATAAACTCATAAAGAGGGGATGCTACATTAGAGGGGATGCTACATTAGAGGGGATGCTACATTAGAGGGATGTTACATTTGTTTAACAAAATGTAACAAATAAAGGAAAGGCATTTCGAACCTCCGTTATAAATATCTGAATGGTTTCTGAATATAATAAATGGAAAGGTCGAAATGGTGGATGTGCGATGAATATTGTGAAAGGGAAGAGATCCCGTATAATAGATACATTTGCAGCGCGGGACTTACAGCCCGGAAAGAAAATCACAGATGCAATTGTGGAACAGCGGGCAGCGAAAGATGGTTTCAAGCTGGAGATCAGCAGAAGGATGCATGCAAAAAGAAAACACGCGAGAGATTAAAGGAGTCTGATATGCCCAATATTAGGCTTCTTTTTTTGCCTTTAAATGGCGATATAGGCGATATATGAAAACATATGAAAAGGAATGAGCGGA
>DXCD01000089.1 GCA_019116185.1 Candidatus Mediterraneibacter stercorigallinarum | reverse complement strand
GACAGCGGATTCTGGTCGTGGATGACGAGGAAGGAATTGTGCTTCTTTTGAAGGATTATTTTGAGCTTCAGGGATATGAGGTGGTCACGGCAGGCGGCGGTGTGGAGGCGCTTGAAAAGATCTGCTGTAATCCGGATATGATCCTGCTGGATATCAATATGCCGGATCTGGACGGATTAAGTGTCTGCCGGGAAATACGGGAGAAGGTGGACTGCCCGATCCTGTTCCTGACTGCCCGCGTGGAGGAACAGGACCGGATTACAGGGCTTATGACGGGCGGCGACGACTATATCACGAAGCCTTTCAGCATAGAAGAACTGGGGGCGAGGGTGATGGCGCACCTGCGGCGGGAAGAGCGCGGCAGGCATTCCGGGGCGGTCCGGAAAGAGGGAGATCTCACAATCTATTATCAGGAGAGAAGCGTGACCTGCGGTTCCCATTCCGTTGATCTTACCCGCACAGAATATGATATCCTTTCCTTCCTCTCCCTGCACCCGGGGCAGGTGTTCAGCAAGGAGCGGATCTATGAGAGAGTCCGGGGATATGACGCTGCGGGCGACAGTTCGATTGTTGCCGAGCATGTCAGGCGGATCAGGAACAAGATTGCAGAGTATACGGATCAGGAAGTGATCCGAACAGTGTGGGGAGTGGGATATCAGTGGACTGGATCGACGAAAAGATAGGACAGATCAGGAAATGGATCCGGGATCTGTCAGTAAAATGGGCGCTGGCGGCATATCTGCTGCTGGCTTTTTTTGCTGTCTTTGTCTGTTCGTGGGTCATAGAGCAGCTCTGCATCAGCCGATGTAATGAGATTCTGTACCCGTACGGCGTGAATGTCTACCGTGAGCGGATCTTCGGGAATATCTATTATGCCGGGGCGGAGGCAGTGATGTACCTGCTGTCAGTGAGAGAACGGGCGGAGCTTCAGTTTTTGCAGATCTTCTCTAATGCAGCGCCGTGGATCCTCACCGGCTGCGGGGCAGTGTGGGCGGCTCTGATCTTTTACAGGAAACGGCTGAAGCGGCCCTGCGAGATCCTGAAAAGAGGCGTGGCTGAGATGGGCAGGAAGAACCTGGATTTTGTGATTGCCTATGACAGCAGAGACGAGATGGGGGAGCTTTGCCGGACATTTGAGCAGATGCGGAAAGAAGTGATCGCGGACCGGGAAGATCTGTGGCGCAGGATCGAAGATCAGAAGGAGATCAACGCGGCGTTTGCCCATGACATGCGCACGCCTCTCACAGTGCTGAGGGGATATACGGAGCTTTTGTACCGTTATGCGCCGGAGGGCAGAATCAGCGAGGAGAAGCTGCTCTCCACTCTGAAGCTGATGTCAGAGAATCTGAAGCGTCTGGAAGAGTATACTAAGACCATGCGGCAGATCCGCAGCTTTGAAGAGCTGGAGCCGCAGAAGGGCAAGACCACGGTGGAACAGCTCCGGCTTCGGATCACTGAGATCGCGGAGGCATTAAATGCAGTGGGAGATATTCAGATTCGGTGGGGAGACGGGAAAGCTCTGTCCGGGAAACGTCTGCCAGAAGGTCAGGCATCTGATACGGCCTCCCCATGTGGAGACCAGGAGAGCTTCTGGCTGGACGAATCTCTGTTTCTGGAAGTCCTTGAGAATCTTCTGTCCAATGCGCTTCGGTATGCCGAGAATCAGGCAGAGATTTCTCTGGATTATGAAGAAGAAAGCAGGATGCTCTTCCTCTATGTCCATGACGACGGGCCGGGCTTTGATAAAAGAGAATTAAAGTCCGCAGCAGAGCCTTATTTCAGAGGGACAGGGCAGACATCCGGGGAGGAAGAAGGACATTTCGGCATCGGGCTTCATATCTGCCGGGTAGCCGCGGGGAAGCACGGAGGCGGACTGAGCGTGGCGAACGGGATGGACGGCGGCGCTTTTGTCAGTGTTTCATTTTTCTGTGGAAAGTCTTAAATCTTTATAGAAGAAAAATAGGATTTTAGACAGTATAGTAAGGATCAGAACAGGAGCAAGATCTGTTCGAGACCAACAGGCAGAAAGGATGACAGAAGTGAAGACAGAGATTGTAATCAAGGGGCTGAACAAATCCTACGGAAAGAAGCAGGCGCTTCGGAATGTAGATATGCGGATCGAGAGGGGAATGTTCGGGCTCCTGGGAAGAAACGGGGCGGGAAAGACCACGCTTATGAAGGTGCTCTCTACCCTGCTTGAAAAGGACAGCGGAAAAGTAAAAGTGTGCGGCATCCCGGTGGAGCACGCGGCAGAGATCCGGAAGATCACGGGCTATCTTCCGCAGGAATTCTCCATGTATCCGAACATGAAGGTGTATGAGACCATGGACTATCTGGGCGTGCTCTCGGGACTGACGAAGGCACAGAGAAAGGAACGGATCCCCCTGCTTCTCGAGAGGGTGAACCTTTCGGACAATGCAGGGACCAGAGTGCGGGCGCTCTCCGGCGGGATGAAGCGTCGCCTCGGGATCGCCCAGGCCATCCTCCATGACCCGAAGGTACTGATCGTGGATGAGCCTACCGCAGGGCTTGATCCGGAGGAGAGGGTTCGCTTCCGCAACCTTCTTTCTGAGATCGCAGAGGATCGGATCGTCATACTGTCGACCCATATTGTGGGAGACGTGGAGGCAACATGTGAGGAGATCGCGGTCATTGATCAGGGAAGGATCCTTTTCCGCGGCACAGTAGAGGAACTGCTGTCCCTTGTGGAGGGAAGAGTATACCGGGCGGAAGTGAGCAGAAAAGAGCTTGATCGGATCCGTTCCTCGTATACGGTGACCAGCATGATCACCCTGGGAAACAATGTCAAAGTGCGGTTCCTGGCAGACACGCAGCCTTTCCACGGGGCACAGCACTGCGATGCCGGGGTGGAGGACGCCTATATGTATCTCATGCAGGGAGAGGGGGAGAATCCATGTTTGTGACTCTCTTTCGGAAAGAATGCGCGCAGACGGCAAAAAGCCTGATCTACTGGCTGTATGTGGCATGCCTTGTGATTTTTTTCAACAGCCAGCTCGGGAGTCTGAATATCCTGACCCCGCCCCGGGAAGGGCAGGCAGCCTATTCGGATTATGGATATAAGACAGATATCACGGAGCAGGATATCATGGAAACAGGCGCAGGCAGCCTTGTGATGGCATACTATTACGACCACTATGTGACCTATCCGGTGGGATATGCAAAGAATGTCACGCTAAGTGAAGAAGAAAAAGGCGAGATCGCGGATATTATCTATGAACTGACCGGGATGAAGACAGATGAGATCGAGGGGGATATTGCCGCCTTCTTTGAGGAGCATAATGTCGAGGAGGTCCAGTATAAAGTGAAGCTAAGAGACGGACTTACTTACGACGCGTTTATGCAGTCCATGGATCAGGCGGCGGAAATCTTAGGTCCCGGCTCTGATTATACTGAGGAACGGCTGAGAGCAAATGTGAAGATCCCTGTGGACTATGAAGGGGCAAAAGCAAATTACAGTGACCTGACAGAGAAAGACGGGCTCACCGGAGGGTATGCAAGGCTGTTCTGCGATTATATGGAGATCATGCTCGGCATCCTGCCGGTCTTTGTGACCGCCACGAGGATGCTGCGGGATAAGCGCTCACGGATGCAGGAGCTGATCTATGTGAGGCGGACGTCTTCCGGTACGGTCATGGGCAGCCGGTATCTGGCGCTTGTCTGCATGCACATGCTCCCGGTCCTGCTCCTGTCGCTGATCCCGACGGTAAACTGTATCCGGGCGGGGATCGAGGGCGTGAACCTGGATTATCTTGCCTGGCTGAAATACGATCTGGGATGGCTGCTGCCGACAGTAATGGCTGTTGTTTCCGTGGGGATGATCTGCACGGAGCTGACCGAGACAGCCCTCGCGGTCCTGGTGCAGACTGCCTGGTGGTTCTTAAGCCTGGTGACCGGAGCCGCGGGGATGTACGGCGGAAGCTATGGATGGAACCTGATGCCGCGGCATAATACAGAACTGAATTACGCCGGATTTGCGGAAGGGTTCCGCCAGCTGGCCTGCAGCCGTATCTTCTATGCAGTCCTGTCGCTGGCGCTTCTGGCACTGACGGTTCTGATCTATGAAAAAAAGAGAAAGGGGCATCTGAGACGTGGTGGAAAAGTATCTGGAAATCACTAAAGTACAGCTGAAGCATCATGCATGGCAGCATCTTCTGGTCAGTATCCTCCTGCTGGCGGCCTCTCCTCTTGTACTGGGGATCTCGAATCTGGACGCGGCGCAGAGCGCGAAAGTGCTGGAGACTTATGTGGCGCTGACGGGGATCATCCTCTTTGTGCCGGTGTTCCTGCCGGAGCAGGACCGGGATCTGTGGGACGTGATAAAAGCAAAGTATACGAATATCATGTCAGTCTATCTGGCGAGGATCTTGATCAGCCTTCTTTTCTCCGCGCTTCTCACACTGGCGTTCCTTCTGGTGATGAAGGCGGGGAACTGCGAGATTGAGCCTGGGAAATATTATTTCGGGACAATGGCAGAGATCATTGCCTTCGGAGGAATTGGGATCTTTGCCTATGCGGTCACTGACAATCTGATCGTGGGATACATGATTCCCCTGGGATACTACGTGGCAGGCATCATGGCGGGGTATCAGTATATGAAAAAGTTCTATCCATTCGGGATGCTGACGGACTATGACACAAAATACTGGATTCTGGCTGCGGGGCTTGTACTGATGGGCTGCGGGATCATGCTCTTTCGTAGAAGGAGATGTTTGCAGCTGCATTAAAGTATAGAGAACTGACCAGGGAGTGCGGGTTCGAGAATCCTCCTATAATTTTTAGGATTTGGACAGCCCATATTGACATATGGATCATGTCTGATATAACCTAAAAACAAGTATGCGATTTTGCGAAGTGTCAGAGCAGGAGGGGGATTATGTTTCAAAACGGGCTTCCGGCTGAAGTTCTGCTTCTTTTTACAATCCTTATATGGACCCTGTATTTTTTGATTTATATTTCAAGCCCTGAAAATAAAGTAAACCAGTGGTGCTGTATCTGTGGATTTCTCTTAAGCATCGGCGTCCTGAAAGAATATTTCTATTACAGCGGCATCTTTGCAGGAACTGGAGCGTGCTTTCTGGGAGTGGAGTATGCTCTTGATGAACTGATCAATTCGATCCTGACGGCAGTACTTTATTATATTGCCATGCCCTGCGTGATGATATTCAGCTTTTATTTCTGTCATCTGGATAAACTTCGGCCGCGCCTGTTTCGATTTCTTTGCTTCCTTATATTTGTTCCGGTGCTGGCATTTGGAATCGTGTATCCATGGAGCCAGACAAGAGTGATCCCGCTGGAAAATCCGTCTGCTTTTTTTATTGTTTCGTCGTATAATCTGATCTACGGGGTGATCGCTACAATACCGATTCTGATTACCTTGTTCATGGAAAAGAATTATTCCTATTTCCGGCAGCGGCGCCTGGTGTCTCTGATTGCGCTTCTTCCACTATGGTACTGGCTGATCACGCTTTTTCTGATTCATATGCTGAAGCTGGAATTTCTTTATAAACTGTGGCAGGGGAACGCTTTGATTCTCGCAGGGCTGTTTGTCTACTATGTTAGACATCTGTTTCGCGATGGCATATGGGGGATGAGGCTGAACCGGGAATATTTCAACTGGGAGGCAGATGAAATCCCTATACCGGACAATATCCGTTATATCAATCATATGCTGAAAAATGAGCTTGCAAAGCTGAGCTGGTGTTCCCGGGAACTTCGGGGGATGGAGATCATGCAAATGAAGCCGGAACTTGATATTATCGACCGCTCGGTCAGTCATATCAGCGAGTTTGTAAGAAAAACAAGCCGCTATGCCGGAGAAATCAACCTCAATCTGCAGGATGTGGATATCCGAAGGCTTTTTGAGGAAGTTGCGAACGAGATGACCGCTGAGTGGCAGGGCAAAGTAAAGATATATACAGATAAAAAGCGTTTTCTGCACTGCGATTACGATTATATGAAAGAAGTACTGTGCAACCTGACGGCGAATGCCCTGGAGGCTATGGGCAAGGAAGGTGAGCTGATATTTTCCTGCCTTCTGCCGCGTGAAAACATCGCGCTGATCCGTGTGAAAGATACCGGGACGGGGATAACGCAGAAGGATCTGTCCTGTATCTTTGATCCGTATTTTACGGAGGGAAAAGGAAGCGGGCATATGGGGCTTGGACTTGCCTACTGCAGAAATGTGATCAAAGCACATGGCGGTTATATCCAGGTTAAGACACAGTGCGGAAGGGAACGGCATGGAACTGTGTTTACAATTTGTATCCCTGCGGGGACAAAAGAAAAAAGGAGAAAGATTCATGAAAGAATCAATAAAAGTACTGATTGTTGAGGATGACGATGATTTTGCTTATCTCCTGCAAAAAGAACTGGGCAGACAGGAACGTATTGTATTGGTTGGTATATGTAGAGAGAAGGAAGAGGCCATAACACAGACCGAAGCGCTCAGACCGGATATCGTTCTGATGGATCTGCATCTCGGATCATCCTATTCAGACGGAATCGAGGCGTCCAGGAGGATCCGGATCGCCACAGATGCAAAAGTTCTGATCCTTACTGCGCTTGGGGCAGACGAAATCATAAGGGAAGCAGCAGGCAGGTCATTTGCTTCTGGATATATTTTTAAAGACCAGATGCCGCTTCTGATCGAAAATATCTATGCGGCGGCAGACCGTGTGACAGGGCAGGAGAGGATTCTGGCACAGGCGTCCCTTTCCTGCCTTTCGGCTGCGGAGAAAACGGTTTTCTATATGATGCTTGGAAGGGAAGAACGTCTGCGGTCGTCTAAAAAGACGATTGCAAATCAAAAAACACAGATTCTGAAGAAGCTTGGTCTGGATAATGTAAATGAATTACGGCATGTTTTTCGCTTTTATATCGGGGAGTAGATCCCCGGTATTTTTTTGCCCGGCAGATTCCCAAATTTTATGGGAACTGTGGATGTGCTGTGTACAAAGGCGCACAATTAAGATAAACTAAGAAGGAAATATGTGAAAAATGCACAAATCAGGAGAGCAACAGAAGGAGGGAAAGGGCATGTTGAATAATATCCTGATCTTTCTGCTCATCTGGATCATGGGTTTTTTCATCCTGGCAGGGGTGCTCTATTTTATTTCCAGACATAATCTATGGTTCCGTAAATATGGGCTTACCTTGTTCCTGGGGCTCCTTGTAATGGGATTTACAGTTTACTTCACAGGATATTTCTTTGGAAATATATCCGGCGGGAGCAGTCTGATCCATGCCATTGGAAGTGCTTTTCTGGCGCTTTTCAGTTCGGGAAGGATCATGGTGATGGAGCTGGATATCGGCGAGACAGGCTCTCTTTACATGAATGAATTGTATCGTATGATCTATGGTATTGTAATGTTTGCAGCTATGGTTATGCTGGCGGCTATGGTACTGGCAAACGTTGGCGGGGGTATAATCGGCAGAATCCGGCTGATATTTGTGAAGACAGTCGGAACGGGGAAAAATCTCTATTTTTTCTATGGGCTCAACCGTGATACCGTGGAGCTGGTGGCGGATATCCATAGAAAAGATCCCTGCGGCATACTTTTCCTTTTGAGTATAAGGGATGAAGAATACCGGGAAGAAAAGGACCGCCGGGATCTGGAGAATGATGCCTTCCAGTCGGGAGCGTTCAAAGTTGTATTTAATCCGGGGAAAAGCCTGCATTTCATTGTACGGGCGGCAGAAAAATGCAAAGGAGAGACGCATGTACTCTGCATGAAGCAGGAACGATGGAAAAATGAGTCGCTGATCCGCGCTCTCTGCGGAGAAGCTGAGATAACGGATCGGCTTCATCTTTATGCTTTTTACGAAACCGAAAAAAGCAGAAAGATATCAGAGGACGAAGTGTTCCGAAAACTGGACGTACACTGGACTCAGCCAGAGGAACTTTCGGCGAGAGGGCTTTTGCTGTCATCGGATTTCCTGAAGATTTTTCCTGATGATAGATGCGTAGAAGGCAGGATCGACGGCGAACTTCGCCTTGCTCTCGCGGGATATACCGCAGCGAACGAGGTGCTGTGCAGATATTTGATCTGCGGAGTTCAGGCTGCCGGCCTTCGCCTGCGGATTCAGTTTTTGGGAACAGCAGAAGAAATGCAGAAAGAGACAGCCTTCTTCTTCCAGGCGAATCCTATGCTTTCCCTTGCCGCGGAGATGGAATTAACCGGCATAGAGCCGGGGACAGTGGATTATTACCGTTATCTTCTGGATGAAAAAGAGTGCCCTCACGCCGTCTTTTTTATTGGAAAAGATATGGATGAAAATGTGCAATTTGTGCTTAGGACTGCAGAATTTCTTCAACGAAACGGGAAAAATCGTACATTGTTTGTAAAAGCAGAGAGTACGGGCATGGAACGGTGTGTATTGGAGCGGGCCGGAGCGGTGGCGTTTGGCTGCCGTGAGCAGGTTTGCAGTTATGATGTCCTGATCGGGGAAAAGCTGGATGCAATCGCCAAATCAGTTCATATGTATTATCAGAGATTTTACGGCGTGGACGGAGATGTGCATACCCTGTGGCGCAAGGCGGGAGTTTATGAAAAAATGTCAAGCAGGGCGCTGGCATTACATATCCAGTGGAAGGCGAGATGTGCAGGATTCGATCTGACACCGGGAACACCGGATGGAAGTTATGAGAGAATGACGGCGTCTGATGGCAAGCTGACGGAGAATCTTTCTATCGGCGAGCATAGAAGATGGCAGGCATATCTGGTCACTGAAGGATGGAAGAACGCAAAACCGGAGGAACTGCCGGCAGGAAAGAATAAAGATGCGTTAACAAGACAGCACGCATGTCTTGTCCCTTGGGAGAAACTGCCGGAAGTAAGCGGATTTTACGGAATTGATTACCAGTATCTGGACCGGATTCTTGTCTGCTCGCTGGAGAAGATCACAGGGGAAGCAGGATATGCGTTAAAAAGAAGGAGGAGTGAGAATGAGAGTGGTTAATCCAAAAGACTATTATCATCCGCAGGACCGCAAGGCTTTGCAGGAACTGCAGCAGATCCCGGGATTTTCTGCAGCGCTGAAGGCGTTTATGAAGGTGTTCAGCGAGAATATGATCCAGGGCATGAATATGTCAAACAAGGTCCGGATCACGGACAAGCAGCTTCCGGAACTATACCGGTTGCTGCCGCCACTGTGTGAGACGCTGGGGATTGATGAACCGGAGTTCTATCTGGAACTCAATCCGGTAGCAAATGCCTATACGATGGGGGACAGCATCATTTCCATCACGGTTACATCAGGGCTGATCGAACTGATGGATGAAAAACAGTTGACAGCGGTGATCGCCCATGAGTGCGGGCATATTGCATGCAGACACGTCCTCTATCATACGATGGCAAATATGGTGCTTGGAGCAGGAAGCGCGATCCTGGGAGGGAATCTGATTACAGCAGGTCTTCAGCTTGCCTTTTTTCACTGGCAGAGGTGCAGTGAGCTGAGCTGTGACCGGGCTGCCGCTGTCTGTATGGACGGTTATGAGACAGTCGCTGAAGTGATGGCACTTCTGGCATCGGGAAGCGCGGAGCTGGCTAAAAGGATAGATATGGAGCTATATATGGAGCAGGCAGAGGACTATCGGAATTTTATGAATGATTCCGGGTGGAACAAGATGCTCCAGTATTATGCGCTGATGAACCAGAGTCATCCGTTTCTGTCCGTCCGTGCCCTGGAAGTCAGAGAATGGTGCGGATCGGACTCATTTAAAAACATCATGGATTACAAGTATGAGCAGAAGCCCAGGCTGGTTATCCGAAAAGGAATTTGCCCCGGATGCGGGCGGGAAACAAAGGAAGAATGGGAATTCTGCAGGTTCTGCGGACGCAGACTGCAGGGAAAGGAGCAATCATGAGATTATTTGATGAGCAGACGGGATATCTGAGACTTGACGAGATAGTGCAGGAGAGACAGACTTTCCAAAAAGCCATGGAAGACGGGAAAGTGACAGATACGGAGATGAAGGAACAGGCGGAACTGGTACTCACACTTTTGCAGGAACTTGAGGACCGTCTGTCCGATGAGGATGAGAAACTGGTGGCCGATGCACTGTGTGAACTGGCAGTACTGTATGAGATGAACGCATTCAGAGAAGAACAGGAGGGATGACGGATGGGAACTTTTAATACAACAAAATTTATATCCACGGAGCTTACGGATTTTTCCGAAATTATAGAGAATGTGGGAACCAGGCTTGCCGGAGAAGGATATACGTTTACTAAAGAGAGCGGCGCTATCGGGGACTATTTCAGTATTACAAAAGGCGGGATATTTAAATCGGTACTTGGAATGAAGACTGCTCTGAATGTAGAGCTGACACAGATGCACGGAGGGATCAGCGTGTCAGCAAAGGTCGGAATGTTCGGACAGCAGGTGATACCTACTATGATCACGCTCTTTGTGGCGTGGCCGGTGATCCTGACGCAGATTGGCGGAATGGTAGAACAGTCAAAGCTTGATGAAAAAGTGATCGGGATACTGGAGGAGGAGATTCGCAGAGCGGAACGGGAGAATGTGTTCTCGGCAGAGAATACTGAAGATATTTCGCAGAATCCGGAAGAAGGAGCAGTACATGGAACTTTCTGTACTTCGTGCGGAGCAAAGCTTTCCGCTGAAGCACGATTCTGCAGCTCATGCGGCAGTCCGGTACAGTGAGGTGAGATTGTTCAAAAGCAATACCTCTGATATGACAGGAGATGTACGATGGAAAGAGAGACAGATAAGCTTAGTAATAATATACAGAATGATCTGGAACTGATCGCAGAGAACGTCCATGATGCTTGGGCACAGGAGCGTCTCCGGCAGGGGTGGAGGTACGGCAGCATATATGACAGGGAGAATAAGACTCATCCGTCACTGATTTCCTACGGGGAACTGACAGAACAGGAAAAACAGGTGGACAGGGAAACAGCCCTGCAGGTGATCCGCAGCCTGCTCCGTCTGGGATATCGGATCGAGAAAGGATGAAAAAGAGGTGGGCGATATGGATGACAGGAAAGAGAAGGAATATAGATATGATGCATTTATCTCTTACCGCCATCTGCCCCTTGATATGGCAGTGGCACAAAAACTGCAGACACTTCTGGAGACGTACCGTCCTCCGAAGAATCTGACCGGTCTGAAGAGAAACAGGATAAAAAGAGTGTTCCGGGATCAGAGTGAGCTGCCGACAAGCGGCGATCTGGGAAGTGACATCCGACAGGCACTTCTGGATTCCAGATACCTGATTGTAGTCTGCTCGGAAGAAACGAAAAATTCCCTGTGGTGTATGGAAGAGATCCGTATGTTCAAAGAGGCGCACAGGGGGCATACGGATCACATTCTGCCGCTGCTTGTCTCAGGAGAACCCTCGGAAGTATTTCCTGTGGAACTGCTCTGGGAGCCGAAGCGGACAGAAGTGTCCCCAGATGTTCTTACGAAGAAAGAAGATGACGTACGAGGGGAAAGAGAGAGCGGATCTGGCGTGACACAGCAGGAAGAGTGGGTGAGGATCGAGCCTCTGAGCGCAGATGTGCGGGCAAAAAGCAGGAAGGAGAGCCTGAAGAAGCTCAAGGTAGAGTTCTTAAGGATCGCCGCGCCTCTTCTCGGCTGCAGCTTTGACGGGCTCTATCAGCGGCATCAGAAAAGGCGGCGGCGCAGAATAATGGCGGTATCGGGCGGAAGCGCGGCGGTTCTCTTATCGGTTCTTCTGATCGTGTCTGTCTTTGCATATCGGACATGGGTATCAGAGGAAAATTACCGGGAGATGCTCGCAGGGGAATATATCCGTGAGGCCAGTGAATATGCATTGGACGGAGATATCCAGCATGCGCTGCTCTACTACACGGAAGCGCTGTCGGCAGACCAGGGAGCAGATTCCGCATCCGCTGGGGCGGCGCTCCTTCTGCAGGATTATCTGTGGCCGGTAAAGACAGGAGAAGAAGCCGGGACGCTCCGGGAAGACCGGATACTTTCCCAGGAAGATCCTGATCCCGGCTGGGGAACATTACTGTCTGAACATGGTGGTGTTTTCCAAACATTTTTGTCAGATGATACTCTCACCTTTTATGATTCTGCTTCCGGAAAATCTTATCAGATGGAAAAGCCTTCGGAGTACAGCCGCGGATGTGAACCGGATGAATACGATCTTGAGATTTATGACGTATCAGCAGTCATGTTAGCAGGAGATCGAGCCGCTGTGGCATATGGAGGTTTAATACATATCTATGAACTCACGGAGGAGGGCGAAGTCCTGGAGACAGTCAGGGCGGATCTGGCGGATGCCTTTCCGGAAGATGCGGAGGAAGGCTATATTACTCTTTCAACCAGGATGTGGCTCTCTGAAGACAGCTCTGTACTTATAGCGAGTACAGGTGCACACGCGGCAGTATATGAAACAGAAGATCTTACTTTGCGTGCCTCTGTTCAACAGAATTTTTATGGACTGTCTGATGTTGCGGTAAGCCGGGATAACCAGTATTTTCTGCTGGCTTACAGCAATATGTATGCTCTGGATTACCGGAATCCGGGGAGCTATTTTCAGGTTTACGATATGGAAGGGAACTGTGCGTTTACTTCTCAGGAACGTTCCGGAGAAGCGATACGAGGAGCCGTGTTCCATCCGGAGGACAGCTCTCGGGTCATCGTGTGGGACCGCGAGAACGTCCGGTACTGGAACTGGGAGACCGGGAAGCAGGAGGCTGCTCCGGTATGTGTCCCCTCTGTCGTGTCTGCGGCGTTTGGCGAAGAGGGCAGTATTCTAGTAGATAACGGAGCAGGAACTGTGTCGGAATATAAGTATGCGTCTCTGAACTCTGCGTACACGGGGGACGGATCTTCCGGTCAGGATAATACGGGGACAGAAGGAGATGTGACCAGCCCTGTCGTTTTGGAAAATGGTATGTCTTTTGTGCTTGAGTACGGCAGCCTCTGTCTTATGGACGGGGACGGAGAGACCGCAGATACCGCTGAGATCACTGATCCGCTGGCAGGAGAGATGGTATGGTCTCCTCAGCAAAACCGGGTATATGTATATAACCGTTACCAACCTTTCCTTATCTGCGTGGATGTAGATACGAGTGAAGGGACGCTTGGAGTGCCGGAGGAGTTTGATATCCGCGGGATCCCGGCGGCATCCTTCTGGTTTGAGCCGGGGATTACAGTGATCGGAACAGGGGAAGGGAGCCTGCTTGTTTATGATGGAGCGGACGCTCCGGTTTGGGAGATCCTTCCGGAACATACGGGAGAAACAGAACTGATCTGTTCGGATGGGGAGGGGACCTATCTCGCTGTCGCTGTCACAACGGTTTTGGAAGAAACTGGACAGGGCGCTTTTTCAGAGAGAGGAAGTATTGAACTCTACAATCTGCGGAACGGAATCCTGACAGCCTCTTTTGAAGAACAGGACGTTGTTGATACGCTGTCATTTGATGAAAACGGAGCGCTTCTGTGGAGCTGCGGGGATACGAGAACCTCACGGCAGATCCGGATGCCCGAGGCGGATGAAGCAGCAATGCAGTTCCTCAGAGAGCTGTGCTGTTTAGATCTGGAAGCAGGAAACGCGATTATCTGTAAAGATCCGGAATCCTCCGGCTTTACTATGGGAAGCTGGGATGAGAAATTTGCCGGATGGACAGTACAGGAAACACAGGGGGAGCAGGATTCAGAGGGAAATCAGGAAACAGGCGGGAGAAACGGTACATTTACAGACCGCGTCACAGAACTTCTTGAAGCAGAGGATTATGGCACAGAAGAATGGTTTGCAAGGTGTGACAGCCTCTGGCAGGAGATGCTGGACGGGACGCAGGA